>JAACDL010000202.1 GCA_009936765.1 Methanobacteriota archaeon | reverse complement strand
CTACTGTGTCCCTAAATGATAATCCAATTGGGAGTTGTTTGAGATAATCACTGCATACTGATTCATTATTCTGAATTTGATATAGTTCGAATAATCCATCACTAGCCATGAATGTTGGGTATTTTAGTTCTTATATGATGGTATCTAACCATTGTTTGTGGACAAACTCCTGATCGAGATCTTCATTAACCCTGAACTATGGCATTAACCTGTGCCTCTTCTCGTCGTTGAATTATTCGCTGGAGTCGGGGGTTTCCGCTTGGGTTTAGAGGGGCCACCTGGTTCAGAAAGAGATGGTGATTTCAAAGTCGTCATGGCAAACCAATGGGAGCCATCTACAAAGACCCAACATGCCGCTGATGTTTATGTCAAACGCTGGGGCTTGATACCAAAGGAAGAAGGGGCAACTCTGTATATCCATCCTGAACATGATGACGATTTATTTCTCAATGAAGATATTTCCAAAGTGCCAATAAAAGAGATTCCGAAACATGATTTGTTGGTGGGAGGGTTTCCTTGCCAGGACTATTCTGTAGCGAAAACTCTGGACAAGGCTAAAGGTTTACAGGGCAAGAAAGGAGTATTATGGTGGGAAATTCATAGAATCATCAAGGCCAAGAAACCAAAACATGTACTATTAGAGAATGTGGATCGACTCCTAAAGTCACCAGTTAAGCAACGTGGCCGAGATTTTGCAGTCATGCTAGCGTGCCTTTCAGAGCTAGGATATGTTGTTGAATGGAGAGTCATCAATGCAGCGGAATATGGGATGCCACAACGACGTCGCCGCGTATTCATCTTGGCTCACAAGCGCGGTACTGAACAACATCGAATACTGTCTCGGAAAAAAGTCAACGCGATTGAATGGCTTACCGAAAGTGGAACGATTGCTAAAGCATTCCCTGTCCACAGAACGCCTGAGCAACTTGTGTTTGAGCAACATCTACTCTCTGAGGGGGAAGATTTCGCAGATTTGAGTGAGCGCTTCAATAAGAAGGGGCTTCCTGGCAACAAAAGTCCGTTTGAGAACAGTGGCATTATGTCCAAGAATCGATTTTGGACTTTGCGAACTGAACCTAGATTTGAGGGAAAATACCAAATTTTGTCAGATGTTCTTTTGACACCAGGGAAAGTTCCCGATGAGTATTTTTTGAGTACAACAAGTATGACTCAAAATAAAGGGTGGAAATATCTCAAAGGCGCTAAGAAAGAGAAACGATATGGCCGTGATGGATTCATCTACAGTTACAATGAGGGTGGGATGATTTTCCCTGATGCTCTCGATAGGCCTTCACGAACCATCATCACTGGAGAAGGTGGCTCATCTCCTTCAAGGTTCAAACATGTAGTCAAATTCAAGCCCACCAAGGGTCAGAGAAAAAGGTTGAAACTCGATTCCAAAGAACACAACAAGATAAGAGAGAATTTCCGCCTTCTCGAAAGTGAATGGGTTCGTCGACTGACACCGATTGAGTTAGAACGACTGAATATGTTCCCTGATAATCACACTGAAGGTGCTTCGGATAGTAAGAGGGCCTTCTTCATGGGTAATGCTCTTGTCATTGGGATTATTGAGAAGTTCGCAGAAGTCTTGGCAGAAAGGTGAAAGAAATGGAAAATGAAGACAAGGAAGAATGCATCTTTTGTGAGGAATTAGTTGACATTCATGATGTCGAATGTCCTCATTGTGGAAAGAAGCCTTTCTCGGGAATGTATCTTAATCCAAAAACCTACGATAATGCCGATCAAATGGAGAAAGATTGCGATATCAAGGGTGCGTGGAAACTTCTACATGATGAGTATCGACAACACACAGATATCGAATATTTTGATGAAGAAACAGCGGGAATACTGCACGATTACCTCGAAGCCCTGTATACAAGACACGCGGAACTTCTGGTTGTGGAAAAAATCGATTTACTGTTAGGTGGTTTACAGATAGGAGCCTATTGGGGACACTATGACGATTCATTGGTTGAACAAGCTATTGAGTTGGCCCAGAGCGTAGAAAGGCCAGATCTTGAACTGAAGATATTGGAGAATCATCGTAGCAATCAACAGGCCTTGTCGAAAGGATATGGACCGTTTGATTCAGATAATTTAGATCAACGCATTCAGGAATTGAAAAATATTCTAAGTTCAAATTAGACTAGGTCAACCTCTGGCCATATCAAAAATTATGGAAGGTTCCGAACACCTCTGCGTCCACCATTTACCATCAACGAAAGCATCCCTTTGATTGAAATAGGGATGCTGGGTCGCCGAATCATGGCAGACATGCAAACAACCTATATTATGATCAAACCTGATGGCGTCCAAAGAGGACTTGTTGGTGAGATAATCAATAGATTTGAGCGTAAGGGACTACGTATGGTTGGTCTTCGTCAACTAACACCCTCAATGGAACTAGCAGAAACTCACTATGCAGTTCACTCAGAGAGACCTTTCTACTCTGGACTTATTGAATTCATTACTTCAGGACCTGTTGTAGCTATGGCATGGACTGGCGTAGATGCAATTTCAGTTGCTCGCAACATCATCGGCCCTACAAATGGTAGAGATGCCGCACCAGGAACAATCCGTGGAGATTGGGCAATGGATATTGGCCACAACATCATTCATGGCAGCGATGGAGAAGATACTGCATCATTCGAACTTGGACTATGGTTCCCTGATGGACTATGTGATTGGGTACTTGATGCTGAATCACAAATCTACGAGTAAAATAATTAAATTAATTGAGGAAGGAATATGAGGTGGTCACGATGGAAAACCGTAGACAGCCAATTGTTTCTGTATTAGGTCATGTAGATCATGGTAAAACCAGTTTACTAGATCATATTCGTTCTCTTGGTTCAGGCAGACAAGCTTCTGTAATGGACCGTGAAGCAGGT
>JAACDL010000201.1 GCA_009936765.1 Methanobacteriota archaeon | reverse complement strand
GGTTGGTAACTTTACAGTTTGCGAAGCCAGTTAATGTAGCACCTGGATACACCGGAACATCAACAGCCCCGCTAGGATTTGGTGAAAGACATTGAAGATCGACCGCTGGAACCGACACTGTTGTTTGAGCAGCAGCCGGTGTTGCGATTACAAGGATGCTCGCCATGTAAATTGCGAGTAGGAAGAAAGAGCGTTGTAGAGCCTTCATGGTATCACCTATACACGACCCACCCCCTTGACCCTCATAACCATTTTGGGGACTTGCCTTAGGTAAAAGGGCAACAGTGGTGCATTCTGAATCAAGGCACATGTTGATATGCCTATTGTATATCGTCAGCACATCAGAGGGATTTGATGAGTGACGAGATTGTAATTGAAGCAGAAGCACATTGTGACGGACCATGCGGCGTTTACGACCCAGCAAGTGCTAGAATAGCAGGCGAAGCAGTTCAATCCATGACCAACAAAATGTTGGCACTATCATGCCCTTCCACAGAAGATGGACAGGCTATGGCGTCCTACTTGAACACAATGTCAAGGTATGCATCAATAAAAGAGGAAGAAGCTCAGAAGTGTAAGGAAGAATTACTAGTTCTATGGACTGATTTCTTCAAGCCTCAGCACCTAGAAGCAAACCCTGACCTTCACGACACATTCTGGCATGCAGCAAAGTTATGCTCTGCATGTAAGGTAGAGGTTTCTGCAGTGCACGCTCAAGAACTGATGGATGCTATCGAAGCAATCCACTCTATGTTCTGGGGAGTAAAGGGCCGCGAAATCTCATGGATCCGCGCTTCATGAAAGTAGTAATCAAAGGCGACTCAATGTGGCCTACATACAGTGACGGCGACATTATTAGTTGCTCTGAGTTCAATAATTCTGATATTGATTTGTCATCGGTTGTAATATTCAACCACCCTCTAAAGAAAGGCGTTGTATGCGTAAAGAGAGTAAAACGAATTGATGGAGACAAATTATTCGTACAAGGGGACAATCCAGACCCAACTGCTAGTGAAGATTCTCACAATTTCGGGTGGATTTCTAAAGACCTTGTTTTCGCACTGAACAACGAGTGAAAATAAGTGGACCCGGAGGGACTTGAACCCACGACCGCCCGGTTATGAGCCGGGTGCTCCACCAACTAAGCTACAGGTCCGTAGCAATCACCTCAAGAGGTTGGTAGTCTTGACTGTGATGGTTTGATTACTTCTCTAGCAATCTGCTCACACTTGTCTCTGACAACCTCAGGGATGAATATCAAAGCCTGTTCTGAGGCCAGAGTTAGGCTTTGAATAAGAGATGAGTGCTCTACGACATCTCTGCCGTCTTCGAGCATTATGCCCTGGCTGTAGGGCATGTATCCTTTCTTTCGGATACTCGCAGTGATTATATCTTCACGACTAAAACCTGCGGATTCAACAACGGGTAAAATCTTCGGGATTACTACTGAACTCATCTCAGCATTCAATTCGCCAATACGGATAGATTTGTGATAATCTCTTCTCGAAACTAGACGTTTAGCGTACCCAGATAACACCTTGTCACCATGGTCTGCCCAATCCATCAATACACCATTGATGTCTGCGTCGGTTAAACGAACGTATTGTTTGACATTGAGATCTTTATTGCACAACATGTTTTCCAGAGATTCACTCAAAACTAACTCACCAACATTGGCCAATTCTTTAGCCCTTGCCAGAACTCGAACTAGATATTCTTGAGTTAATTGGTTAACTTTGTGGAAGTATACCTGGTTGTATAGATGGTACCTTGTGACGAGGTAAGCCTCGATAGCAGGCAATCCCCAATTCTTAGCAAATAGATGTCCCGATTCATCAACCCTAAGCGCCCTAATAACACGGGCTGAATCAAATCCGCCAATTTGTGCACCAGAGTTTGCTTGGTCCCTAATCATGTAATCCATTCTGTCAACATCCAATTGGCTGCTTACAATCTCCTTGAGGAAAGGAGCAATAGGTTTGCCAGCAAATTCAGAAAGACCTGAATAAAGAGCAAATAATCGACCAGTTTTTTCTTCGCCGAGTATCTCACGGATTGCAATACCGATTTCGGTATCCTCAGACTCCAGCATCATCCTTCCCCAGTCCTCATGACTGTGGAAATTTGCGAATACTTTGTCTGTCTCCAACAAGTGTGAAAATGGAGGATGCCCGATATCATGAAGTAATGCTGCGATAGAAACTAACTCAGAATCTTCGGGAGAAATTATTCCAGGTTGTGCCTCTGACAAATGGTCGCAAAGAACCCTCGCCAAGTGGTAAGCACCTAGGCTGTGGGAGAAGCGGTTGTGAGTTGCTGCCGGGAAAACATAATGGCAAGTAGCGAGTTGCTGAATGTTACGCAGTCTCTGGAATTCACGCGTGTCGATAAGTTTAGCAATACGTGCTGGAACGAAGATATCGCGATGGATTTCATCACGTATAACACGGTCCCTCATGTTTGGGCCTTTGACATCTAATATCAAGTCCTTTCGCTGCGCAAGACATTATTGTACTGGATGGTTTGGACGGGGCATGAGCGAGAGTACACAGTTGGATGACAGTGACTCAAAACCCGACGATGTCGAGGAACTTGTATCAGAAGCAAACGTCGAGATGGACGTCGATTCTGTATTCGAGACCTATGATGCGAACTCGGACGGTAAAATAGAGCATAGTGAATATGTTGCCAAACATAAGGCTGAAGTTGAGAGCGGCGGAGTTTCAAGTTTCATCGACCGTCTCCTAGATGACAGTCCTGAACTTCGAGGCCAGAGACTTTGGGTCATGTTCGCATTATCGGTTCTACTCGTAGCAGCCATGAATGCTTATGCAATGGTGAGAGAACCTGAACTCGTGAAAATTGAGAATTTAGTTGAACATAACAACGAGGTTGTGTCAATTGAAGGAACTGTTCTATCTTGGGTTGAAGACCCTTATTCATCTGGAGAAGACCGTGTTAACATCATTATCGAAGACGATACAGGGGTTGCACAATTGCGTTGGTATCGATTTGGAGAAATACCAATGATCGGCACTAAAGTTACCGCTACTGGCGACGTAATAGAATACAACGGCCGACTCTGGCTACAGGCTCTAGGAAGTGGAGCGCTGTCATGGGACGAATCCGATGTTCCGGACGCCCCAGTCATAGCAATCTCTACTATTGCTGCAAACCCTCAAGATTTCGTAGGGGATGCATTTACTATTACAGGCTATATTTCAAAACCTGTAAATCCTAATGCAACATTCACTTCACTTGACTTAAGAGACCACCCTAATTATGGTAATCATGAGCACCAAATGAATATGATAATTCATTCTGCTCCCGGGCAGTGGTTAGAAGCTGGACAGAAAGTAGAGATTACCGCTGTAATCGAATACAGTCAGAAGTTCCTACAATGGACAATCCATACAGAAGGTCCAGAGATTAGAATTGTTAGAGCCCACGAGCCTCAGGCAACCACTATTGGCTGGTCTAATTACCAAACCTGGTCATACAATTCAGGTGCTAAAGTCTTACTAGTTGGTGAAATATCTGGCGATGAGATAATTGAATCTGGAGGCGATTTGAGGGCTTGTGTCCTTAATTCAGGAGACCTTTCATCTTACGAAGGAGAAGAAGTCAGTTTCGGTGGAAGACTGATTTGGTCTACATCTTATGCGGGCTGGTGTATCGATGCATCTGGTTCTATTGAAGTAGATTTAATCGATGTATCTGATGCTGAAAACCTACTAGGACAGCTTTCCAGTAACCCTGCAGACACATTGGAGGAAGTTGCAAACGGCACCACATTCCTGATCACAGGAGTTGTATCTGGCTCTACGCTGATGAGCGAAACCGGTGATACAAAAATAATCATAGCCAACGCTGTATATCCAAACACCTTAGCAAAAATGGATGCTTACGTTCCGGTAGGACAACATTACGGTTGGCTAGAAGAAGGTCAACCAATCGTTGCTAATGTCACTGTATCTTGGAACTCCGCAAGCTCTGAATTCCAGTTGATGGTGCTCGACATGGTCCTCACTGGTGAACCAACATCCGCCAACCCTTACGACCTAAGTGATGGAGCACCTGCATTCTATGACTTGAACAAAATCACTAGCATCACTGGAAACATTGTGACTATCGACGGTCAAATGTACCTACAGAAAGAAGGTGGCGAACAAAAAATTAGAATCAATGCACAATTCAACTCAATCGGTCTTAATGAACAGCACGAAGGGTTAACCCTGAAGTGGACTGGTCGATTGATTGAAGTTCCTGATGACGTCACTCTAGCACACATATATGTTCTAGACAATGCAGATGTTACCGATGAAGATGGTAATGGCATTGCTGATGATGCAGAGGATGCTTGAGGAGGAATTCATATGGATGGATTCTGGTTGGAGTTTGGGTGGATGCTAGCAGCGCTATTTATTGGCGTATGCATAGGATCTTTGACCGGACTTATTCCCGGATTCCACGTAAACAATGTTGCATTGATTTTACTCGGCGTCTCGCCAGCATTGCTAGCAATTGGAATACCGTTGTCTGCTGCTGCAGGAATAATTGTAGCAACAGGAGTAGTCCATACTTTCCTGAATTATATTCCCTCAGCGCTGATAGGTGCGCCTGGTGCGGATACTGCATTAGCGCTGCTGCCGGGCCACAGGATGCTACTCTCTGGAAATGCTCCAAAGGGAGTTGCATACTCTGCTAGGGGAAGCCAGTTAGGGTTATTCTTGTCTCTGCCTTTGATTGTTGCAGCAAGAATTGCATTCGGACCAGAATTAGGCCTTTACGATACATTGCGTGGGGCACTACCATTTGTTCTTCTCTCAATATCCCTACTATTACTAGCCACTGAGACTACAAGACTAGACTTCCCTAATTGGGTTAAGAAAATTACTTTCGGAAAGTTAGGAGAAGACTCTAGATTCGCAGGATACATTGCTGCAACAGCATTCTTCCTACTTTCTGGATTGTACGGATGGGGAGTATTCAACCTACCAGTCAGGTCACCGGTTGACATGCCAGGTGCAGGTCTCCTTTTACCTGCTCTAGCAGGGTTATTCGGAATTGCGAACTTACTGGACATTTATGCCACCACCTCGGAAATACCTCCTCAGAAAGAGGATTGGGAATTACCTCCGTCCGGACCACTAATCGTTCCATGTTTCCTATCATCGTGTGCGGGAGCAGCAATGGGTGTACTACCTGGAATGACTGCAGCACAAGCAACTGTTTTGGTAATGGGTGGTAGGAATGCCGCTGCAAAGTTACAGGGCAAAGAAGGTGTAGGACTAGACTGGGAAACCCGTCAACTGACACAATTAACTGATGAAGAATTGCTCGCTCTGGCAAGAGCGGAAGCTGCGGGTGAAGGAGAAAGTCCACACACAAAGCAAGATCTAGAAATCATTGCATTACTATCCGCAACAAACACAGCAGTTACAGTCATGGTTCTTGGATTCCTTTACATCATTGGAAGATCACGTTCCGGTGCTACGCTCGCTCTGAAGCAGATGTACCCTGTCGACACATGGAGTGGGCTGCACCCGACTACTGATTTCATCAGATTACTCGCACTTACTATTGCAGCCGGACTGATTGCAGTACCTTTGATGCGTCATGTAGGAAAAGGTATTCTTCAACTTCACGAAGCAGTTCCTCTACAATCAATGGTATTGGGGGTAATTATATTCGTCACCGCATTGGTATGGCTGTCTACAGGATGGGTTGGAATTGGAGTACTAATCATTGGTACGATTATGGGGCTAATACCTCCAAGAATAGGAATTAGACGTTCACACGGAATGGGAATTATCATCGTACCGATTATGATTTACACGTTCGCACAGAAGTATGATGCCTTCGGATTCTTGTGATATTCACTAGATTTTGACCTGTAAATAAGTCGACAGTCAGAAGAAAGCATCAAGGGCATTGCCATAGTCGAAGGCCCAGTGGTCGCATGAAGTCTAGTGTATTTTTCCTCAGTTTTATCCTGCTGATGTCCCCATTGCTATCTTTTGTCGATGTTACTGAAGCAACATCTGGACGCGCTATGGCTTGTAATGGAACTGTTTGCTTTAATGAGGCGTTACCAAACCCAACAGGGTCGGATGATGCTACTTGGCCTAACGGCGAATGGATGGAGATTTACAACACAGGAACAACTCCCGTGGATGTACTAAATTGGAAATTGATTAACAAAGCGAGCAAGACTCTAAACTGTGACTCTGTATCAATTGTCGGATTTGAAGCAGGTAATTCGAGTACTTGGACTATACAACCTGGAGACTACATGGTTATTGCAAGAAACGGCACACCACAATCGCAATTCTACCTAACAAACACTTTTGACTACATCACAATGGAAGACTCCTCTGGAAATGTAATCGACCAAGCATCTTGGAACTCATCTTCATCTGGATACAGCTTAGAAGAAGATCCTGCCAGTGCAGCAAATGACTGGGTTTCAACAAATAGTCCAACACCTGGTGCGATTAATAGTGCATCTATACCACCTGTTTTATCCGACCTTAGGATTAATGAAGTGATGGCAAATCCTTGGCCTTCTGAAGATAATGCTTCTTGGCCAGGTGGAGAATGGTTTGAGATTTGGAACTCAGGCCAGAGTGATATTGATCTGACTGGTTGGTATGTACAGGATGCTGCAGGAAACAATATCCCATTCAATGAAAGCCACCTTATTGGCTCACCAATAATTGCTGCTGACGACTACAGAATAGTCGCTATTAATTCTTCCAACGGCCGAAGTATCCTGAATAACGGTGCAGAAACATTGGTCCTATTCTGGCCAAATGGCACACAGGCTCAGATGGTATCTTGGAGCAAGAATGTTGCAGGGTTCTCACTATCACCTCAGATGGATGGTTCATGGTCGTTTTCGTCATACCCTACTCAGGGAACTCCAAATGCACTAGACTGGGATGCCATTGTTAGTGGACCACCAATTGTGAAAATCTCAGAAGTTCTAGTTAATTCATCCAATGATGGGGCCCCACTACCAGATGGAGAATGGATAGAAA
Organism: Methanobacteriota archaeon; assembly: GCA_009936765.1. GTDB lineage: Archaea > Thermoplasmatota > Poseidoniia > Poseidoniales > Poseidoniaceae > MGIIa-K1. The sequence continues at coordinate 136 of JAACDL010000201.1, read as the reverse complement.
TTTACAACCCTACCAACAACGACCTTGACTTAGTCAATTGGAAATTGATGGATGGAATGGGTAACGTCACCAATATAGACACCAATAGTTTGTTGCAAAACTCCTCGCAGCCGGACACAATCATTTCGGCAGATGG
>JAACDL010000200.1 GCA_009936765.1 Methanobacteriota archaeon | reverse complement strand
CATCGCCATTATTGTCCAGTGGCCACAATGTAGTTTCTCACCTACTGCCGCAATTCCCATTAGTAGAGATACAAAGCATAAGGTTCCTAAAAGGAAGACTGCATCGTGTGGTGGACCTCCAATCCATGCTGCGAGCATTGGAAATGCTGGTGGATAAATCCAAACTCCAGTCGATGGATGAGATAATGAGAATCCTCCTGTTTTTGATGCAGCATCTGCTAGGGATGCGAATCCTACCCAATCAACACCCATTGGCCTCATGTAAGTGAGTGGGGTTATTGCGACGAAACAAGCAATGGCAGTGAATATCCAAAACCAAGGTGCTCTTTCAATTCTGTTGGTAACATGTACTGGATTTAATTCCACTCTTATCGCAACAAACGCAGCGATGTTGGATAAAACCATCAGCCAAGTTAACGCCTCTAGGCTCCACTCTAGCATGAAGCATAACCCTGCTAGGCCTAAACAAGTTAGCAATCCAAATGCCGGCGTTAACAATAGATGTCGCTTCATGTCTCCATCTTTGTCAAGGCGTCTAGCTATCGCAAAACCTGGTAGAAATGCGACCTCTAAACCAAGAGACATGGAACTCGCTCTAACTTCACGTCTTCAAACCTATTTGCGAACAATCATCAATTAGAGCCATTTCGGTACAGACATGGCAGAAGTCATCATCCTTCCTGAAGACTACTGGGTCTTCGATTTCACAAGAGGAGAAGATCCTGATTTTATCTGTCCTTACCCTTACCAAATCGGACGCTACGATGAGATTAGACCTGGCATGTACACGCATGAGTTATTCGAAGGTACTAGAGATCTGCATATTGGTATTGATATCGGAGCACCAGTTGGCGAGCCAATACATGCTTTTGGGCCCGGAATAGTTCACTCAAAAGGATTGAACTCCGAGCCCGGTTCTTATGGTCCTACAATCATTGTTAAGCATCAATTAGATGGCAGAGACATTTGGGCATTGTATGGGCATCTCTCAATGGAGTCATTGGAAATGGTCGATGTTGGAATGGAAGTCGAAGAAGGCAGAATCATCGCAACAGTTGGCGATAAGAGTGTCAATGGGGGCTGGGAGCCGCATCTTCATTTCCAACTTTCTTGGGAAGAACCAACAGGCAATGATATGCCTGGTCTGGTCTCGCGTGAAGATAGGGGATGGGCCTTAGAAAAGTACCCTGATCCACGAATTGTATTAGGCCCAATTTACTGATTTATCTGTGCCAGATATTCTTTAAGAGAAATAATTGGAACTATCGCTGAAGGGTTTTTCCCGTGAAGAAGTCCTAAAGCAACGGATAGCCAATCCATCATAATGCACAAGTGTAGTAGGCATTCAAGCAGCGATTCTCCATCTCCGTGAATCCTCCAAGCCAAGTCAGTTGGACAATTGGAGACGAACCAGTCCATCCTCTGTTCAACTCGATTGTGCATACCGTCCCAAGATAATAATGCCAATGCCTGATTACTTGATTCAGGGTCTTGGTCATCTCCGACGCCTCCCCAAGCAACCGATTCATTGTGGTTTACTTCAGGGAATACTCCGATTCTAGCAAATCTTGCAGAGTTCTCGTTTAGTTGGTTCTTGAAACGATTAATTGCAGGTAATAATTCACTAGGGCCTAAAATAGCGATCGGATTTTCCATCATGTTGAGTGCTAAACTAGCCACATCGCCTTCGGGGTGAGTTATTATGTCGCTATCATCCATGGCTTCTTGCAATCTATCCAGTGCTTCATCTGTTATTTCCGATTGTAGAACTCCAATTTCCACTAGAAGTGATAATTGCCTTGAGAATATGTGTCCAAACGCAGACCTAGGTGGTTGACCCCCTGGGCAAGATATGAGATACATAGATTCTGAAAGTTCGCACATTCCAGACAATATCCCTCCACTTGAGATAACAACAATCGTTCCATCTTGAATCATTGCTTGCTCACAAGCCTCAAGTGTTTCTTCTGTATTTCCTGAATAAGAAGTAGCTACTACTAACCAGTCTGGAGTCCACCAATTTGGTAAATCATATCCTCTGTTACATCTTATTGGAATAGAACCGTCGTGATCAGACAATGCTGAGATGAAATCTCCACCTGCGGCAGATCCACCCATTCCAAGGAACAGAACTCCAGTCCAACCCTTGTCGATTTCTTTCAGCCAAGGAAGTAGTTCTGTATTTACTGAATTCCGGCCCTTTCTTAAGTCCTGAACAAATAGGCGAGTGAAACCAATCATCCCCTCAGTATCGAGGGCATTAGCAAGACGGATTATTCCTTCTTCCACTTCAATCACCATCCATCCCTAGCCTCGGCAGACAAATCCATTCATCATCAATCCTTGCAAGCAATAAGTTCCTTCCCTGCGTATGTTCGAATGGTAGCCTAACAGCGGTCATCTTCCAAGTGTTCTGGTCTAAGAATTCAGCAACAGATGCGTCTTCACTAATCGAATCCATGTAAATGAAATCCACAGTTCTTGCGACAACATTAGCATTCTCTAAATCTCTCCAAGATGCACCAGTGCGCTCTCTTCGTTCTACTTTCTCAAGAATAGCACCTTCACTTGTCCAACTTGCAGGGCGCCATAAATCTCCTCTCCATCTGATTACATCGCCCAATGCGTATCCTGGTTTTCTGTAGAGTAGAGTAAGCCTTGTTACATCGGCACCATCCTTTCTTCCTACTACAGATGTAGTGGCAGTAATTTGACCACCATGCTGTGAGATTAAATGGCGCCCCCAAGCTCTCGCTAGTGACTTAGAGCCAAGTACAACATCGTATCCTCCTGTGACTGGCCCTTCTTTGGTTATGAAAAACATCGGGTCTTCTGGCATATCAGCCATTACCTTATCCAAGGTTGCTCTAAGAGTTTTAAATTCCTCTTCAGATAATCTTCGAGCACTTGAGCGTAATTGCACAGTTGCTTCGAAGTAATTACCTGCTCTGCGGGTACATGTTAAACAAACACCGTTTGACATTCTTGCTCGCATAGTGTGTGTTTCACTGTATTGTAGGCCATCGATGAATCCATCAATTTCTAAGTGAACAAGTGTATGTCTCCCATCTACTTCCTGAGCGACTAATCCTAGTTCAAGATCTTCAATTTCAGCATGGAATTCGACATTTCTCTGAACTAGTTCATGCCACAAATCTTCTGGCTTCACGTCGCTCCATTTCCCTTGGAAATCTACAATTCCACACCTTGCACATCTTGTCCATGGCACGTTTTTCGGGACTTTGACCAATGTGACTCTATCGCGAGTGCACTTTTCACACATGCGGCCACTGAATAATGGAGGCTCCGCCCCACAAACAAGACAGAAATCACCTCCTAAGTCCATATAACCACTCTCGATGTTTCACTCGGATTCATCATTGGCTAAAGCCTTCTCCAACGAATCTATCTTAGATTCAAGGGATTTAGAACGGGCAAAGACAGTCCAAGTCCACAGTGCCAATGCACCAATCATACCTAGATATGCGGCGATTAAGTAGGTCTGACCACTCATCTTGATTCCTCCTCATATCGGGTTTGTAAATCTTCAAGGCGTAATTCCAATTTGGTCAGCCTCATGCCTGCCATTACATGTCCTATGATAAGTACGGTGAACGAAATTGCACCAATCAACAGAACTGTGCCCATATCTGAGTTTAACGAACCTTCTGATGTAGCTACAACTGGGCCTGGATGTCTTATTTGCCAGAGTCTTGTTGCGATATAAGTGAATGGGACAAGAACAAACCCGTACATTCCAAATGCTGCAAATGTATCACGAGTCTCCACTCCGTCAGGTTGAGAACGTCTGCCCAGTACCAAATATAACGATAGTAAAGTTAGCATTGCAAATGTGTTGAGCCTGATATCCGTCCAATCCCAAGGAACGCCCCATTCAGCAGCGCCCCAAATACATCCAGACCAGACACACATCAAGCCGGTTGCTAAGCCGGCTTCACTGCTCGCAACATGTAATCTCCAAGCCCATTCACTTCTTTTGAAAAACCAAAAGATAGAACCGATGAATAACATTCCAAATGCGAGCATTGCAGCCCATGCGCTAGGCACATGCCAGTAGAAGATCCTCTGCGCTTCTGGTGCTTTGAAAGCATCAATAGAAACAGATGGAGCCCATGTCATACCTAGCCAGAAAGTAAGACCTGCTCCGGCAAGACCGAGTAGGGCCACGGCTTCCCCCCTTATCCTCATCTAATATTACCCCGGAAGGCTTCAGACTTCAATGTTCATACTGATAGCGTATCAACGACCAGTGCCCATGGCAGAATTAAAATCGGGGTTAGTAGCCTAACCATGACAGCATTAGGCCTTGATAATCGTAAAGTTGCATGACTCAATAAACCGACAATAGCTTCGGTACAAGCACCTAGTACAGCCCCTGCGGCAATTAATTTGACATCAAAATCTCCAGTGACAGTAGATGCTAGCACCGTGATTGCTCCACATGTAATGAGTGAATGGAAAAGTGCATTTGGTGGTATGGCAGATATGGTATTCCACCAAGCATACGCTCTGTTTTCAAGGGTCAATCTGTGGATTGAATTACCACAAAGTCCTGCGGTTAATGCAGGAGCTAAAATGAATGCAGTTAAGGTACGCCCTTCCAATTGTTCAGGGTTTAACATAGCCAGCATTGCTCCGAGAGTTAACAAACCAGCAATTCCATTATTTGCGAGTCCAGATAGTGTCCTCAAATTCAGCCTGTGGCCGATATTTGCTTTACGTTCAACCCCTCTTTCTAACAGAGAAAATTTACCTTTGACAGGGTCCCCTTTTGTCTCAGTAAATGGAAATTCTATTACCCTATCAGCACTTTCGACAATTTTGGAATTATGGCTAGCAACAATTATTGCATGTCCTCCAGCGGCTAAATCCCTGATAGTTTGAGCCAATTTTTCTACAGAATCCTCATCTAGCCCACTATCTGGTTCGTCCAATAGTATCGCTACCGGTTCGGAAGAAACCATTGCAGGAACTAGTCCACTTAGTATTGCAACTCGTCTCCTCTGTCCACCAGAAAGCATTGCAACTCTATCGTGAATCCTATGT
>JAACDL010000005.1 GCA_009936765.1 Methanobacteriota archaeon | reverse complement strand
GTATAAATTATGAGACTAAAAGGGCATCTTCTCATACACTTTTTGGGGTCTCTATCGAATGGGTTAGAGGTGCTGCTACCACCAATACTGGGATGAGCTTCATGCTAATGGAAAAATATTCCTCAATTCCTCAGTCAGATTTGAACTGTGTTCGGATTGAGACTCCACGTGGGCTCATCAGCGGTGGCATCGGCATGAAAAGGAAGAACATCATGAAGCACTTTGGAAATGTCGACGCCCCATAACTCCTCGAACAAAGGTGAATCAGGCGTGCCTATTTTGTCGGTCAATTTACTCCACATTTTGATGATTCCTTGGGGTTTTTGTCGCTCGTATTGGAACATCAGAGCTGTCATTTGGATGAGCCCTTGGATTCCTAGGACGTATCTCTGCTCAACTTCTCTCACCTTTAGTGACTTCCACATCTCTTCCCAGTCCTCATGAGCATGCCAGTAGCGACCTGTATTGAACTTGGTAATACCGTCATTAAGCCACCTCTGCTCTTGTTGAGATAGCGGGCAGTCAGCCTCCATGGGTTGCGCTTCACTTGTTTGCCTTCAAGTTACGCTTCCTACCGGCCTTTAGTGGTGGGAATTTGACTTGTCCTGTTAGTATCAAATAGAATGTAAAGCAACAGTGTACAAAAATACACCTGGACTGTGTTGGCCTATACAGACTCGTATTGAATAACTGAATCACTCTTCTTCTGAAAAGGTTGAATTTCCTTTTGGATTGCTTGCAATTACTACCATAGCAACCAATGATATTGCTGCCACTCCACCCGCAATATATTCTCTAGAAAGGTAATCCTTTTTTGTAGAAGATTTCTCTTCTACGATTGTCTCATTGTTGTGAATATCTGCTTCAATGTTTACTGAACCATTGATTGTTTCAACCAAGGTTTCGTTAACATATTTCAAGAACGTAATATTCCATAATCCTGCAGAATTATATTGATTGAAGGTATAATCGAATCTGTTCTTGCAGCTTTCATCGATTACTGTTCCATTTTCATCTAACTCACATTCGAATTGAAGAGTAGGAGATCTAAGAGTCGCTCCGTCTTTCTCAAGTTCTACAACCATAGTTGCGTTTTCGGAAGAATCTTTCATCCAAAACCATGCTGCATCGCCCTCTTTAAGCGAGCCGTTTGGAACGTCGGCAGGGTATGCCCCTTCGCTATTCACAATTACAGTGTATACCGATAACTCATGCCCGACTACAGGCGTGGCAAGCATCAAGATAACCAGCCCTGCAAATAGGAAGCGCATAGTTTACTCCACCCGTTTAGAGAATAAATACAATACGGAAGATGTTTACGCACAATCATGGACGGCAAACTTCCTGCGTTGGCATTATTTGCGACACTTTTTTTGTCCTCGCTAACCGTACTGGTACTTTCAGGAGATGAGTCTGTATCAGATTCACCTGAACAGGCGCCGCATTTCCATGCAGGAGACCCTCTGTTCCAAGGTGAAGGTCACGACCACATGAACGCAAGCCAACACGTTGCTGGGACTGACAATATTGAGCAGTTGGCCTTCAATCCTCTAACAACTCCAGGCAATGCAGAGATTTCAGTTGCGCGTTCACCTGACGGCCGAGTATACTCCTATCAAGCGGGTTGGAACGATATGCACATAGTCGATGTCACCAATGCATCTGACCCCCAAGTAATGGGTGTCTATAATGATCCTAACACTCAAGTTCTCGATGTAAAATACCTAGAATATAACGGGAATGAGTATGTTATCCTACAAAACCAGTTGGTGGATTCAGGATATGCTGACCCGAATGTTGGAGACTGGAGTGACCCAATTCAAGTGTCTGTTGTATTGATTGATGTCACAGATAAGACGAACCCAGTCTACGTTGATTCTTGGTATGATGCAGATCACCCTAGTGGACCACACAACCTCTATCCTCACATGATTGATGACGAGTGGTACATTTTCGTGGCAAACCCCGATTATGAGCAGTGTAATTCTGCTATTGGAGAAGCATGTGGAGGAGTAACCATCGCTCATCTAAATCTGCAAGGCAGTGCTTCTCGAACATTGCAGGGAGTCCCAGCTAGCGGCCAAGGTCATACAATTATCAAAGTCGGAGAATATGAAGTTGCTTGGGAAACAACTCGTGGCGGATGGATATACATACACGACATGACTGTTCAAACATGGCCAGGGGAAGACCAAAACGATCCTCGTTATGGCAGAACTTTCGTTTATGGCTCATACTGGGAAGCAGGCCTGAGAATTGGAGATGTTACCAACGTACCACATCCAACAAACTCTCCTGAGTTGTATCTTCCAATGGCAACTACTTGCAAGGCAGGCCAAGGTAATCCAATCATGTGCCGCTGGCGAGCACCAGAAGTAGGATCATGGATGGATTTCCTAGATTTGGATGAAGATGGGCAACCTGATAGTGGTACAACAGGTAATGAAAATGGTGGACGTGTGTCTTACATTCACTATGCAGAACCATTCCCTACTATGCTTGATGTATCCCATCTTGGATTGGGAGACGAGCCACGACATTACGTCACAGCAGCAGTTGAATGTCTAGATTTGTATGAAGGTACTGGAATTGTATACTTCTTAGACACGACCGAATATTCGATGGAAAATGGTAACTTCAAGTTTGAAATTACAATGACTAGAGACTGGGAAATTCCTTACGCTGAAGACCATTGCTTCGGTGCTAGTTGTGAGTTAGACCCAAATGAAGATGAATGGCTTTTATTCAGCCCACACAACCTCGATAGCGGTTATTTTGAGACTACAGAAGAGACAGATCAATCACACGGTGGAAGTTGGGATGGAAGACTGTACATCTCACATTACCATGCAGGGTTATGGATTGTAGACGTAGAGACATTGATTGCTCCGGAATCAACAGACAGAATCGATATCCATTTAGAAGCAACCGTTGGCTACTACCTACCATCTGGTGATGCGGATGGAACTCCACTGGGTAGCCAATACTACGATTTCGGATGGGTTCCATTCCTGTGGGCTGTTGAATTCCACGAGGGAAGAATATACGCATCTTGTATATCCACAGGTTTGTATATTCTTCAATTAGACATAGACGAGCCGTTCATTGGAACTCCAGTCTAGAATACTACTGATTAGAGTTCAGTTGTAACTATTGCAAAATTTAGTGTGGTAATTAATTTCCACAGCCACAGCCACGAATCTGGCATGATTCGTCTTCTTCAACCTGGACTGCTTTTATTTGAACAGGTGATTTAGGCTTAACTTTCTTAGGACGGTTTGTATTACTAACTCGGACCTTACGTTGGTTGCTTGCAGTACGGTGATTCATGAGCGTCGGTCTATGGACGCACTAATATAAATTACTGGTTTTGTAATTACCTTTGGGATTTATGAAATCAATGTACTCAATATCAACATTGATTGTTGAATGAACATTTTCATCATATTTTGATTAGATGCCGGAGGTAGGATTTGAACCTACGAAGCATTTCGCAGCGCATCTTGAGTGCGCCCCCTTTGACCACTCGGGTACTCCGGCTACAGACCCCCCGCCGAGTTCATCAAACATCATTCTTCCTCATCAAAAGAAGCCAAATTATGGCGTCGAGAATTGGCCACGATTAACAACAAACCAGCAATGAAAACTGACAAAACCGATAGACCAAGCAATGTTGCTTGTGAGTTCGATGAGTCGTCGGTTCGAGTTAGAACATTAGAAATTGGAACGGGCACCTTCTCTTGGCCGTCGATTTGAATTTGAAGGCCTAAATCACCATCTGTCCAAGCTTCAACTTCGAATGTGTGAGTAAATTGCATATCGACAAGTAATGTGAAATTCAGCCTTTCAATTACCTTGCCATCGCCATCAAATAGTGTCATGCTAGATTCACCATCAAGCAAACCGATATTGGAAACAGTACAATCAATGGAAACAATATCTCCTACCATTGGTCGATATGGAGTCGCTATGATGTTTCCTAACTCTGGCTCATATGCGATCCATCTGATGATTGATTGAATAGGCTCTACATCACTTGAACCAAGCCCCGATAACTCTCTACCAGATGCATCGTATCCATCAAACCAAATTATGATCCCATCTCCCTTTTGCAAATCATTTGATGTGTTTAAATCTATTATTGCAGAGTATAGATTAGTACGTAGATTTTGGAATTGCAGAGGTATAGTAGCACTACCTATCGATGATTGAATCAACCTACCTTTCCTCTCATATGTCCAATGCATAGTTATTGATTGGTTGTTCAATCCATGGCCGTCCTGTATTGTAGCTTCAACCTGTACTGCATTCAAGGAATCGGAATCGATACTGACTAGATATCCATCCGAAACTGCAAGAACTGGTGTTGAGTTGTCAATTACAATGTCTATACTATCTCCTGAATCATCATGTCCGTCAATAGAACCAAGTTCGATAATTATCTTGATTTGTTCCCCATAATAGGCAGAGTCTAACACAATTCTACTAGACGATGTTCCATCGCTGTTGAAGGATTCTACCAAGTTTGTAGTCCCATTATTACCGATTAATTCCAGCGAATAATATGAACTGAATGGAAGATTGTGAGCAGGGACATCGTAGCCCATGTGAAAGACAACGACATCAATGTCAATGATGTCTTGTGCGTGAATGTACAAGACCCGGTTGTAGAAATCTCCCAGTGGAGCAACCTTGTCCTCAGCGTTAATTATACGCAAATCGATACCTGTGTGAGTTTCCCATGAAAACAAATTTATCGATGTAAAGCCAGCCCCTAGTGGTGCATTTTCATCCCACAATTTCAGCGAAGGTATGTTCACTTCGGAACCTAGATCTTCTTTCAGGTCCCAACGTAACTCGAAATCAATACTGACATCCCAAGTGTTAGTTTGCCACCTCTGCTGCGCATTTATGGTTGGAGGTTTGATGAAACATCCTACATCGTGAACGATTTGATTGTTCCATGGGGTCCATTGGATGTCACACATGTTCTGATCTTTCGATAAATCGAGCAGTATGGTGTCGATAGATTCAATTCCGTTTTCATCGGAAATAGTGAAATTAAAGCTATGCGTATTACCCGGTAATAGATAATTATCTATTTTATCAAGTCCTAATGAATCACCACTTATCCATGTTGAATATCTTGGCTGAACATGAACTCTAGCATATGGGTTTGATTGATTGCCGCCCCCTTGAAGGTCATTACCAGACAAATCTCTACCTTCAAAGAAGACATCGATCCATCCTACTTCCTGGTCGGGCAGAGGTACTGACATTTCATCGATTAAAGGTAAATCGATTATTGCCGAAGTAGAACCAATCGGGGTTAGGAAGTCAATCGATTCCCAGCCTCTTCCGCTTCGATTGTAGTATAATTCCATTGTAGAAGGCAAGCCGTTATCATCCACAATGTGAACCTGCAAAGGTATATCTTGCCCTGGGTGCCAAACATGACCATCTGCTGGTTGATTGCCTCCAGGTGCATTTACCTCCAGCGACACAACCTCTGCATTGAACTCGTCTAGAACGAATAATACATGCTGCGATAGTGAGGTTGCATCACTAGCAGTGTTGTCTTGTATAGGGCCAATTCGTGTTAAGTGAGGTATTATTTTCAACTCATTGCCACTCATTAACCCCTGGTCAGGAGTTACTAATGTGGCATTGAATAACCCTTCAGCACTAATATTTACAGAAATATTCGAAATTGCTTGCTCTCCTTCATAGAGAGAAACCACTACATCTACATCAGCACCTGATGGATGGACCCCATACAATCCAGAGTACCTAACCTCTCCTTCAACAATAATCTCTTCACCGCCTTTGACGTTTAGTGGCCATAATGGATTTCCTAAATCGTGAAGTGAACGATTATTGGCCCACGCATTGAATGATATTACTTCTAAATCATTCGTCGATGCAGCGTGTTGGCCGGAACCTGAGGTGTCCATTACAGGGCCTAACTCTTGACCTTCAAAGTTAGATGAGGATGCGAACCAGTATAATCTAGAATTATCATCTAGAAGCCATTTAGATTCTAATGTCCATGTTGCCAATTCACCGTCCCAACTACTGTTTCCAGTGTCTAAAGCGATTATACCTACTCCTGAATTCTGAATGAATCGGCCTCCATTTGCCAGATTGTCAATTGTTATCTCAGCAATGGTATCGATAGCACTAGCACTGGTGGAGATCTTGAGATTAATTGTTTCTAGCGCAGAGGTGTTGAGAATGGCAGAGTGACTTGAAACTGCAGATTGGCTAAAACCAGGCCTGAATGTGTCACTAGGAATTGATACCCATTCGTCAATAATAGAACGTTGGTGGATGATATCTCCATCGAAATTTATGCCACCTCTTTGAGCAGAAATACTAACTGACAATATTGATTTTTCTAATTGACTTTCAGTTAGTAAATCGTTGGATGGCGTATCGATTTGAATCGTATGATTAAATCCTGAAATGTAATTCAACGAGATTAACTTGAATGCTGTCGAATCAGAGGCTGAGAACGAAAATTTGTATTCTGTCATGTAATGCATAAATCCAGAGTTGTTTATCCAGATTTGATTTTCTTCCACAACTGGAGATTGCGAACCATTTGTGATGAAATTAATATCTCCTTTGTAACAGTAGAGATGATCACTGCAATTCCATGATAGCGATGAGATGTTTTTTGCAGGTAACAAAATTGAGAATTCTAAATCATTGGAGTAAATACTACTGAAGCCTCTGGAATCATTTAGTGTGATTTGGACTCCATCAACCGATAACGAATGTAATTCAGTCACATGGTGGAACCTTCCATCCCATGCCCAGTCAACATCGCCATTATCCCCCATGTCGATTGAAGGGCTAACTGGAGCACGGAGAGTAACTGGTTCTAACTTGATCCAAGTAAATTCTTCACCTGCTTGAATTACTAGGCTCAAAGTAATCTGTTGAGCTGGCCCGAATGGATTGATTAGAGTCTCTCCGCATTCTTTCTCGTCAATCAAACTAACTTGGTTACTCGAAGAAGGAGTTTGATTACTATGCCCCAGTATTGGAACGCGATTGGCTATTTCGGTTATCGATGCTGAAATATTCCCATCACATTCAACAATTATACTTGAGAAAGGTCGCCAATTTGGCATTTGAATACTGATTGAATATTCACCAGATGGCGGAGCGAGTGATGGTTCTCCGACCCATATGGGTAATCCTGAGTCCATACGTTTGAGAGATTCAAGAGTGAAATATTCAGTGGCGCCATGATGTATAATATGAACTCTAGGAGTTAGAGACTCATTGGTTGTAGAAAACTTTAGTTTGAATTTTAATTGTGAATATTCCCATGCTCCAATGTCTAAATTAAATGGAAGAGAGAGATTGCTATGACCGGGAATTATATCTCCATTTACGTCGAGGACGTCTACCGACAAATTCGTTCCTTCTGGCTCTTCAAATAATGCAGTTAGCCTTGCCCAGCCCGATTCATCAACATCAATTAACGGACTTGTCCAAGTCCCATTGGACTGGAATCTGTCGATTACGATACCAGCATCGTCAATGTACCATCCATCTTCTTCGATGTAAGCATCGGAGAAGAATGAAAACCTGATTCTAACATTATTACCAGCTAAATCTGAGATGTCTCCACTTATACGACTAAAGGTGTGATTTGAATTGTTTGTTCCGCACCCATTAGCCACAGTTGAACCATCGAAAATGCCCTTGGCATAAAATGGAGAGTTTGTATTAACTTGGGATGTTCTCTCATAAAACCCAGTTATATTATTGCCGAAATGCTGCCATGTTAGGCCGTCATCAACTGATGTGAATATCGTGCCTCCATCCCATGATGTTTCAGTACATATCCAATGACTGAAAGTTAGCCTAGCAGTAGAACCCTCTGGAATGTAATAATTTGGTGATACTAAGTGTGTGTACATATTGTTAGAATATTCATCATCAAGATTAATCGCCATTCCTTTATTCCCGCTAGGCCAAGAGGTTGAATTCGGGCCATATCCGTTGGAGTTGTCGATAGGCCCTCTTTCCCAAGTATCTACGCCTCTTATCTGATCAACTCTCCAACCCGATGGTAACTCTTGGATAGATTCAAACGAATCTGCAGAAAACCATGGACCATTATTTCCTTCCCAGGCAACATGCTTCCACTCGTTAGGATAGCCTTGCACTGTTTCTAGGTAGTGGCCGGTATTGTTCGTGAAATTCCCCAGTTCCCTAACTTCCATATTAGCAGTACCAACTCCTGAAAGTGCACGTAGATCATCGATCATGATGCCTTCCCAACCATCTATTGAACTACCTCCATAATTGGTAGATGCATCTGTTCTTACTCTGAATTGCATCAGCATGTTATCTGCATTTTGACTGGTTGATGCCCATGATGGGAAGGGGTGCTGAATCTCTCTCCAACCGTATGATTGCTGAGTGTATGAAGCACCACCTGATGCGATTCCTTGACCTGGCACTCCGGGTACTGGGTTCATCGCCGTCCAAGATGAGCCATTGTCTTGAGAAATCATGACGAGCATATTGTCTGAATTCCCACCTTGAATATCCCAATTAGACCAGTAGGTTAATTCCAGAGGTACAGAAAGTCCTGAAAGGTTTACTGGGATTATCAGAGTCCCATCTGCATTCGCAGAATATCCTCCACTGGAGTTTCCATGGAACCATGTTCCGTAAGGATCCCCTTGGTTTGAAAGGTTGAATGAATCAATGAATAGACCTACATCGGTAGTTGAATTAACTGAAGTTTTCACAAAATACCTAAATCCGATACTACTGGAATTTGCCACTAGTGAATCCAAAGAATATTTTTCATTATTCCAATTTGTTGACTGTCCGGTCCAATTATCCATTATTACCCAATTAATTCCATTGTCGACTGAATAATGAATCTCTGCGATATCATCCAAATCAAATGAATTCCACCGGTCGAATGTCAGATTGAAATATCTTACAACTTCTGGTACTGGCCAAAACTGAGAACGTATGAACCCTTCACTGCCTGGTTGTATTGAACCGTTTGTTCCTGCTACAACATATCCATTAGTGGCATTTACTGGACCATAGGCGACTGTTGAGAGGTTAACAGGCATCCAGAATTCATCACCATGTGAAGACCAGGTTCCAAATTGTGGGATACTAGTTTCGAAATCAGTCATTACCCCATAAGTAGAGATTGGGGCTAGAGTTAATTCACCGTTAGAAGTTAGGTATGAGGTTTGATTAGATTCTCCAATAGAGAAGCCACTCGGAGTATCTTTTGACCAAATCGACCCATTGTCTTCAGCATTAATCCAATTTGGAGCCACTTCAAAACTAGAACCTGTAATAGTTGAGTTTGCAGGTAAAACAAACCCCTCATAGGTTGAATTGGATGGCTCTGGGCCTGAATTATTTGGAGAGGATGAAGGCCCTTGCCATGTTGAAATATCTGCAGCTGCCCACGGGGTGAGTAGCATTAGAAAAACAATCACGCAAGCCTGTCTCACTGGGTCCACCATGGGTGGACCCACG
>JAACDL010000199.1 GCA_009936765.1 Methanobacteriota archaeon | reverse complement strand
TGTCTTCGGAGTCGACCCACACGGGGACCTTTTTCCATTCGGGAGCGCTAGGCAAAGTTTTCTTTGCTTTCATTGGGTTGACTTGTATCCTTTCATGCTCAATGTCTAGGTGCTCTAGCAGACCTCGGACTTTCCAACAGAACGGGCATGAATACAACATGTGTAGGTTACCTGCACTTCCCATGAGCCGAAGGGGTAGGGCACTCCTTCATGATTCATCCGTATCCCTGGTTCCATCTGGCCTCCAGCCCGGTTTCCAGAAATTAAGGTCATCTAACCATTTTGAAAATTCATCATCAGTGCAGTTTAGTAACCTGAATGCACGCATGTTTAGCCCCTCAAGCAAAGAATCCTCCATCACCCCTTCTTCATTCGCATCCTTCCATTCACCGACCATTTGGCGAATCTGTCTTCTTGCTTCTTCGGGGGCGTCGAAGTTTCGTTCACTGGCTTCTTGAAGGTCAGATAACCATGACCTAGTGTCTCTGCGGATTACATCTGGGATAGCTGCACCTTTCGCCTTCTTACCGAATGGCCACCAACCCATGTCCTCTGCTCGGGCTACACCATCAAGAGTCTTGGGGTTGAACATGTTGGGGTTAACATGGGGCGAATAATAGTCCATCTTCACGGCCGACCATCGGATAAGAAAATGGCAGGACTGATTGAGGATTATTCAAATCGCCTGAAATCTAAAGTCAGATTAGAGATACACAATTCCAAATTATCTAATATCGAATATTATTCCCGTCTCCCGGATAACTCGATATTGTTAGACGAAGGTGGTAGAATGCTGACTTCGGTTGAACTCTCTAAGGAATTTGAGAATTGGGCAATATCTAGCGAAGATATCAACCTAGCAATAGGGCCTGCAGATGGTTTTCCAAAAGACCACGGCAGGGATTCATTATCACTTTCTTTAATGACTCTACCACACGAGTTAGCAGCAGTTCTACTAATGGAACAATTGTATCGCTCACATGAAATTTCGCGAGGAAGCGCTTACCACCGTGTTTGACAACAATCAAGAATGTGGTGCTACACCCGGGAAATATGGAGACATGGTGGTTCCTAGTTCTAGAGTTCGCCGTTGCGCTTACTCTGATCTCTATGAGTAAACGGCAACCATTCCCCGGTCCGTCTCAAAGATATGGATACGTCCTACTAATAATTTCATTTTTGTTATTGATTGGTGAAACAGCCCCTAGGCCGACAGGGATACAGGTTCACCTTTTCATTCTCCTAACTTATGGGTCTCTAGGTCTGATTCGAGGAGTTCACAACATGCTCGTCTCCCGTGAAGAAGTAATAGTTGCGCCATTAGCGGGAATATTATTTTCAGTTTCTGCAACTGCCATAATGGCTGAACAATGGGATAGTCTATCTGTATTCGAAGAGTATGCTGCCTTTGCAACTATTGTTGTAATCGGTGGGTGTCAAACTTGGCTGGTATTCAGGGGATTACTCATTGGACGTCTACCATTGGCTTGGTCTAAAGCGGGCCTAGTTGCTCTAGAAAGAGGTCAGGTCTCAGGGACACACGGGGCCTTGGAATGTTTTGAGAAGGCTTGGGATTTGGAAGAAGAGCACCTAAACCCAATGGCTTGGATTGCTTTACAGAAGATTAATTCATTTATTGGAAACGATGCCGAGGCGGAACACTGGAATAAGAGACTTTCAGAAGCCGGCGGGGAAGATGCAGTCGCCAAAGAATGGGTTTCAGCAATCGAATTTGCACTTAATTCGCAGCAACCCAAGTCGGAAGAAGAGTGAATGACTGAAAAACAATGATTTAAGTGATACAGGAAAGGGTATCACTTAAGTGGGTCGAAGTACAATTAATACCATGGAAAGCGAGGAATCCCGTGAAGATTGGCCGTTGTCAACTATGTGTTGGTACGCCGTATTCATATGGTTTGGAGCCTCATTATTCTCTCAATCCGTTTACATTGCATTCTATGGTATCCCTTACGATGCGAACATAATGCTGGAAGCCGCAGGGCCACTTGCATGGATATTAATCGGCATTGAATTGCTTGTATGGGCGATGATAGCAATTTTCGTGGGCGGTAAAGTCTCGAATCGCTTGCAGGTTAAACAGTCAGAAACCACCTCTACGGACACAATTCTACCACAGGCTTGAAGAAGCCTCAGTTTGAGTAGCCCGTTCGTGCACGATGAATTGAATCCACCACCACTTGCAGGCCAACCGATGAGTCTGACGGAGTTGCTTGATGAAATGGCATTATTGGCAATACCTGATGGTTCGAAAGTTGT
>JAACDL010000032.1 GCA_009936765.1 Methanobacteriota archaeon | reverse complement strand
TCATCACCGTGGCTGATAGCAGTACGGTTTGCTGTAATTCCTATTCCTACTAGGACGATTACAGACAGAATAGAGAATAACCAAATTAGAGGCTGCTCACGAATAGAATCAAACCAGCCCATGTAAGATACATACACCACTTCCACTTTGTGTTCAGCAGTGTTGTCATCATCGTTTACTTCTACAATTACATCATCCGGATCGACTTGAACCCTGATTCGATCAATGCCTTCTTCCGCACTCCATGTGACGGTTACCGGTATTGTTTCGTCTGAACCAATCTTGTTTAGAGTAGCAGAATCAAATGGTACAATCGAGTTACCTGAGTAGAATGAAACTTTGAACTGAGAACTGGTGGAACCTCCAACATTTTGCACATCAGCAGTGATTTCTATCTCCTGTCCAGGTGCAACGTGGTCATCAGATAATGTGATTGAACCAATCTTTAGTTGAGGTCCAATTGCGCCTAACCTGACCCACTGGCGTTCAAAATCAGTATCATCAGAAGCAATCTCAGCAATAGGGCTTGCCTCAGAGTTTGATACTACCGGGAATTCATTCCCTGCAGAGTCATATCCTGTAAGATAAAATCCAACCCAATCTCCTTCTCTCATGGAGATTTTACCATCATCAGTCAGGTCGACATTCCCGGTCCATATTACGCTTTGACCTTCTTGTTGCATTCCAAGAACCGCTTGTCCAGCTCCCAAAGTCAAAGTCCTGCTCGAGTCTCTCATTACCCAGTGAACAACTTGTTTAGAACCAGTCATGTCTGCATCTTCAGTTCCTCGGAACTCTACTGGAACTTTGGTAAGATCAGTATTCGCTGAGATGTCGATTACGTTCAGCGGAGATGTTCTACTAACTACACGAGGTGCAGTATCATCAACTACCACTCTCAGTGTAGTGGACACAGTTTGCCCAGTCATATCTTCTCCCTTTCCAGGTATTCCACCAATCGAAATCAAACAAGTCCTTGTTGGTGATGATTGAAGAGTTTCAGCGTGAGATAGAGGAACTTCAACAGAGTACCCCCCATCATCGGCGAGTGAACCATCCGACCAGATGCTTTCTCCGTCGAATACTTCGATAACTATCGAGGCATCATTAGGCGCAGGGACATTACTTCCTTCGTAAACTACCCTGCCTGTAAATTCTAACCTGTCGTCATTCCGGACTCTGCTGCCATCAGCAACAATTCCAGTTCGCGGCTCGCTGATATCCTCTACTAAGAATGAAGATGCATCCAATACCAAATCGTTCTCTACAGTGAAAGTATGTTCTCCAATAATATGTCTAGTAGGGAACTCAGAGCCTCTTTCCTTGTATTCCAGAGCTATATCTGAAATATCTTCGTCAGGCCAATCCCACCCAACAGTGAAATCAAAGTCCACAAGAATCCAAGGCATACCGGATTCATTGGTAGTTTGTACCATGGAAGATGATGTAGCAAGATTGATGAAATCCGATTGACTAGCGAACGAATCTGTAATCCCATAGTAGGAGATCCTCTGTTGGTCTACTTCGCTATCAGGGCCTTCGAAATCGAATACTAAGTCGATGAATTCGAAATCAATCGCAGTATTTGCATCGATGAGGCCTAGAGAGATTGTCTGCGGCGTACCTGCGCATACTGGGGAGTTATCGTTGTGCCCTTCCCAGTTTAAGCCTGTGAAAATCGCAACTGAGTCCTTACGTGTTCTGAATGTAGCATCATCTGCATCGAAGCCAGGTCCACTTTCCCAATCATAAGTCTCATCGTCAATAATTGTAGAGCGATGCAGTGGGTTGCCCGCCCTATCTCCTCCGTCCCAGTAGTAAGAAACACGGCCCATATTTGGGTTTCTGGAATGGTCAATTGTAGCAGAGAAAGTCTTCATTTCTGCCTGACTTTCATTGACTACAACCTTTGTTGCGTATTCACTAGAATCTGCTTCGCCGTTTCTATTCAGGTCATGATCTGCTTCAACCCAATAGTACAATGTCAATTCAGTAGGGTCTCCTACAGAATCTGAAACTTTGAGCATTACCTTTTGGCTTTCGTCTGCTGCTTCATAAGCATCGTTCAATGGGTATGTTTCAAGATTTTCAGGAGCAGTAGCATCGACTTTGTATGTCCTAAACCAATCGGAATTGGATGCCAATACCATAGTGGAGTCTCTTTCATTATATGTCTGAATTTCGTATGTTAGTCCGCTTTCAACATCGATATCAGGCATCTGTATGGATATGAAGAATGAACCGTTAGTGTTCGAAGTATCTCTCCAGTTAGCATTAACGAAGCCGTTCTGTGAAACACGTACGTCGAATGCACTGTCTTTTGGAGCATCGGTAGAATCTGCAAACCACATTGCGCCCTGGAAGTGCAATGTTTCTCCAGCAGCTACCCAACTTCCATCCTCTACATCGTTGGATGTAATTTCTCCATCATTGTCTCTGACATTGAGCCAACCTAAACCAAATGAATTGTTAACGCGCAATCCGGTATCGCTGGAAAGCGGAGTTGGTGAATATCCGTTCGTTCCTGTGTTGTCAAGACAGTTAGTTGAGAAGCGAACATTTTCATGGTCAGGGAAATTTGATGTTATGCTGAATAGCCAGTGAATCTCTAGTATCCCGTTATTGAGTACGGACCAAGAAGAAGGGTCGATATCTACCCAGTCTTCAGGGTCGTTAGGGGATGGGAATATGTCTCCTTCTTGCCATTCAAGTGTTGGAGCGTTTGATGCAGGGCTAGCAAGGAAAGACAAAGTTGCAGATTGGATGTAATTATTGGCGCCATCTCCAACAATATGTCTAGTAATTACCTCATATGGCTCATTCCTTTCATGGAGAATTTCGCCATCAGGTATAGTAATGTCGAGATTTACAGTATTGATAGTATAAGTTACACTGAAGCGTTCTAATACCACAATTCCAGAAGCCTGTGAATTAATGTTAACAGGAATTGTCACACTACCTGAACCAGTATCTGGAATTAGGTCGTTGAAGGCCTTGACGAAAGTTGCGCCTCCGCGTGTTGTTGTTCCAAGAAGAACACCTTGACTTGTCCATTCATTACTTCCATCGGCTCCAATATCAATTCCGACCTGTTCTGGAGCATCAGAATGGATTGCTATATTCAGATCCTCAAGAGTTGGAGTATTTGCTCCAGTGGATGTGAACCTCACATAGATGTAGATGTATCCACTTGTCATAGAAACGGCTTTCGAGTCTCCGCTGAATGAGAAATAATTGGTAGAGGTATCTTGGAATTCAACCTGCAAACTAGTTCCTGAAGGAGTTGTAGCGTTCCACCAAGCAGTTAGTGCTACAGGGGCGTTTCCAGAGTAGTAATTAGATCGGAGTTGGAAATATCCACTCGATTTGTAACTGGTTGAATACGTCAACCCTACGAAATCGAGCACAGGTGTTTCAGATGCAGTTCCATTGAGATATGCTTTCCATTTAATGCTTGAACCAGCATTTGCGAAGGTTAACTTCTGGTTGAACAAACCATTCATCCACGTTACACCGTTATCATTGGAAACTTGCAATTCAATACTTGTATTTGCAGTAATGTACCCTACTAATGCCGAGACTGTGATGTCTGTCACTGAACTAGTCAATGATGTTGTTAAACTAGTAACAACAGATGAGACTGTAGTAGGTGTTCTGTGGTCATAAACCGAACCTGTGCCTTCTCTCTGAATTTTGTTCATGTTAGTTGAACAATACGAGGAGTCGTGGCATTGGAATCCAAATGTGTTATCCCCAAGTTGGTCCATTCCGTAATGGCCACCTCCATTTAGCAGCACCTTACCCATATGTTCTACAAAGATACCATTCATCGTGAAATGATTGTGATATCCTCTTTGACTATAGTATTCATTGGTTACAATCTTTGGTAAATCAACAACTAGGCCACTAACTTGAGTGTTTGAATCTCCTAACTGTTCTTTGGAGCCCAAGAGCCAACTTCCTGTAACGGATGATGGGCTTGAAGGGTTAACTTCGTACAGGTATCTGTTGTAATTAGGGAATGATGACTGATACATCAGTAAGAACATTCGTCCTGAATCTTCATCGACATCAACCCCCATAGGATAGTAACTTCCAGAGTATGAATATGTATTCTGGCAAGTCCAAGTCATTTGTCCACTTGTTGATACGGTTGCACTCCATTTGACTAGTATGCGATAACTGTAAGAGACAGTCCAAATATTACCTTGGCCATCACTGGTCGCATCGTATGTCGAGTACAGAGGTGTAGTGTATGAGCAAGTACCAGAATTAATCGATGCAGCTCCAATGTATGTTCCTGTTGTCGAGTTATATCTCTTGAGCACAGGTGTGACGTAAATGCTCGAAGATGTAGAGGTGGCAGAAACATATTCATCATCATGTAGGATTACAAATCCTCTGTAGTTAGAATTCGAATTCGATAGAGAGAATGGTGTCTGCTTACTTGTCGCTCCAACAAACCCTTGGTCTCCGTTTGAAGCGAATCCTCCTGTATTATTGATTGTACCAGTGGTGGTTCCTTCGTTAGAACGATCCAACCCATTGATATTGTTAGTTGGGTTTCCAAGCAATTCAACATTATTGTTGCCAACTTCCAGATTGGAGCGGCTTCCATAAGCGAAACCGGGAGGTACCCCGTTCCAAGTTCCACTTCCGGCTCCGCCGAAGTCATTGTTTGTGGTTAGGTTTCCCCATGTTGTGGAAGATGGCTCCCCTGCGATATCAAAAGATGCAGATGAAACTTCTGCACCGTACGGGAATGTTAGGTTTCCAGCAAACCCGTCGCCAGGGCCTGAAAAGGTGTGAGTGTAGGATGTAGAACCATCCTGGAATTGTGTTTCAGTAACACCCGCCAATGCCATTGGGGATAGAACTGAAAACACGAAAATAGCGGTTAGAAACAGAGACTTACGCATGATGATGCCACCTTAACCCTCCATGGGCCTTCGGCCCACGCGTACTCATCCCATTTCAACAATGCCCAGACATGTCATTTTTGTCAAATACAAAAAACGAATAAGTGTGGCGTATATTGGTGGGTAGGCGGGACTTATGGGCTGGTGGACAAATCAACACGGCAGACAACTAAGAATATCTGGTACAGCGACGTTTGCGTCGGCTCTTTTGACTACAATGTCTGCAGTCCAACTCATGTTCTTGCAAGACAACGCAGATTTTCAAGAATATACGGGCACTTCAATCGTTTTGATTGTTATTGGCGTTATTGGACTGGCGGTTTCCGCACCAGCATTCATTAATCTAAATGCAAAAGTGTCATCGCTACAAGCGATAATGGGTTTGAAATCAATTTCAGAATTACGCAAGCAGAGAGCTAACGGCGACGATGCTGCCAACGCTCTTGGCGGAGGGCACAAAGAAGTATGGAATTCCTTCCTACAAGAGAAGGGATTGAAGAAGCGTTGACGTCTGGGTCGTACCGATGAGCGAATCTGATCCGATGCGCACCCTCGTTCGCGAGATTGTATTGGCAGCCGGAATGATTAGTCTTCTTGTAATGGCAATGTGGGCTCACACTGGCTCAATGCCTCCGCTAGTAGTTGTCGAGTCAAATTCAATGCAGCACGATGAGAATGGAGAGGTTGGCACAATAGATGCTGGAGACTTAGTCCTAGTTCACTCTCCAGATCGAAACAAAATTATTACTTATGCAGAAGCAACAGACAGTGATTCACCAGATTACGGGTATGAGTCTTTAGGCATGGAAGGCGATGTAATAATTTACCAACGTAATGGAGAAGATGACAGTACACCTATCATCCACAGAGCATTGTTCAAAATCAATGTGGGTGAGACGACATCTCCTGAAGACGGAGACTGCCCCGAAGGCGTTTTTTGGGAAGGGAGTTGTGTTTTATCTTGGTCAGTACCTGGTTCAGACCAAGTCAATGTTGCAAAAATAAACCTGCTGTTTGATGGAAATAATACTGGCGAATACCCATGTAGGGGCGTTGCAGCCCAACACGGTTCAGTATGGTTCAGTGTTGAAAACTTCACACCTTCTAACCCGGGATATATCACATTGGGGGACAATAATGATTGCAATGATGACCAAGGCGTGTTTGAATTTGCTCAGGGACTTTCTTCAATCCATAGCGGTATAATCAAACCAGTTGAAGAGGACTGGGTTATCGGAATATCTGGTGCTGAAATACCATGGTTAGGGACTGTGAAATTAATGGTTAGTGGAGGCGATTCTCCAGGAGTAAGTCAGGTGCCTGGTGCATCATTCTTGTTCTTGATACTCTTCATAGTTTCAGTTTTGGCGATTCCAATGCTTATTGAACCGGTGTTAAATCGAATACTTCGAAACTCTCCAGAGATGATAAAAGCGGAGCAAGAAGATGCTATTGCTCTAATTCATCTTAGCGAAGAAGAATAATCAAAGTCGTTTGCCAGAAAGCCTGTCATCAGCACTGTTGAGTCTATTTTCAATAGTTTTGATTTCATCTCTTATAGAAGATAAATCTGCCTGATCTAATGTTTTTCGAAGAGTATCTCTCTTTCTTTTCAAATCAGAGATTTGATGTTGCTTACCCTTTGGTAGTGCGGCTTTTCCTTTCATAGACATTAACCATTCTTCCAAAAGAGCAGATGCCCACTCTGGTGCTCTAACCTTAGCAGCTAGCATAATCTCGTTCGAACGGTGTTTGAACCTAACTAAGCCATCCGGCATCCTACGTGTTTGTATCGAGTTTGGTTTCCAATTCGAGAGCCTTACAACTAGAGAGCCCTCTTCGATTATTTTCCCCGTATGCCACGATAAATCAGAAACTACTACTTTGTCGGAAAGGCGGATAAGAACCTGAACAATATCATCTTCTTCTGCCCACATTGAGATGTCCTCAGCATCCTCTCCAAACTCATGTAGAACCCATGCCCTGACCTCACGAGTGGTTTCGTCCATGGCAGTGCCAAGCAGAGGACCTTCAAGAACTAAACGACAGGGGGTTGAAGTGTAATCAGTTGCTGGACAAGGCATGGGAAGTGGATTTCTCTCGGTCGAGTTTGGTTGGACCGAGGTTTTTCTTTTCGTAATAGCATGGTACTTACTGCTAAGGTATTGGGAGTCCACGGGCAAATTGGATGAATGGAATGCCTCAAGGATATTTTTCGGAATGATATTGATGGTAAGGACCGATAAAGGGCAAAAGTCTCTGGAGATTGTGTCCAAGCCTCGTAAATTCTGGAGAGCGTATGGGGAAGTCTCGCTATGGGTTTGCTGGGGAGCCATGTTCATTGTCACGGTAATGATAATTCTAGCAGTTATAGCCGCGATTTTGATGGGCAATCAAGCCGAGGCAAGGCCAGTATCTGAACTTGTAGCAATACCTGGTCTAAGTCCAATAATTCCTCTTGGATATGGAATATTCGCGTTCGTCGTCTGCCTTGTAATACATGAATTTGGACATGGCATACAAGCTAGAGCACATGGCATGCGAGTACGAAACTTTGGACTTTTGATGATGGGCCCAATACCATTGGGTGCTTTCGCAGAACCTGAATATTCAGAGATCAGCACTTCCCCTAGAAGAGAGAGGCAAAGGATGTTCGCTGCGGGACCAGCAACTAATATTTTTGCAGCATTAATTTTGATGGTTATTCTAGGACATGTAGGGGGACAATTTGTCGCAGCAGACCCTGGTGTTCATTCTAGTCAAATCGTCTTGGATTCTGCTGCTGATGATGCAGGACTAGAGGCATGGGATGTCATAATTTCAATAAACGGGACTGTAATTGTAGATGGGGGCGACTTTACTAATGCAATGGCAGATATATCTGCGGGGCAAATAGTTCCGATGGAAGTAATTCGTCACGGAAATGGAACGAATGAAGTGCTCATGGTCAATATGACTGATAAGTACGATTACATGATCGATTTAGGTTATGATTCGGAAACCTTGGATTCTATGGGCGTCGAAAAAGGAGATGCTTTCCTAGGCGTTAACAGTCCATCAGGTGGAACAGCGGGTGTTGACCGCTTGGCTAGATGGAATGATCCTAATTTTGGAGGTAGTGCTTTTGGATATGCAATTAGCGTACCTGTCAGTGCAGGTACAATCCTCTTTACGCCCTTTGAATACCAAGGAGTGGCAATACATCCTGCACAAGAAGAGATGCTTGATTCAGGGGATGGTTGGTTAGCATCTATACTCGGTTTGAGTGGGCTACTGATATTGATGAATCTACTATTTTGGTTAATTTGGGTCAACCTACTTCTAGGCTTCACACTTCTATTCCCAATGATTCCATTCGATGGAGGTCACCTGTTCAAAGATATAGTTCATGGAACGATGTCCGGGATACGTAATTTGGGTAAGAAAACTGGCCTGTATAATATTCATCCACTTTGGGTTGAACATGTAACAAGAAAGGCATCTAGCCTGTCTTCATTGCTACTGCTACTTGTGATGTTAATACTCATCGGTGGGCCATATTTGGCACTTCTGTGATACGCATTTGGGAGGTTTCGTTTTTGTCTTCTTTGGACATGTCAATATTTTGAATTCTCTTGTCAAGGGATTCCAGAGTTGGGCTTGCGGCCTTTCTACAAACAAGAGACAAGAATTGATGCAATGGCATACCTTGTTCCCAATCGAGGAACTCCTTGCCGTTACGGGTTAGTGGCAGGGGGGGAATTCTCCTAGTCAATATGCTGAGTCTTCCACTTAATTTCCCAACCTCTACGCGGAAAATCCGCCAAGAGTCGCCCCTAACTCCTTTCAATCTGTAAGCATATAGAGGCATCAAATCGCATCTCTTGCCTTCATAGACCATTGATTGGTATTGGTCCCATGTTCTGCCGGAGAGGTATAACTTCGCTTTTTTTGAGGATTTGACTTCAATTGGAAAGCACATGTCTCCTCTTAATGCCAGTAAATCCCCGCTACCTTCCATTCCAGAGCCAGCGGCTCTTACTACCAAAAACGGTCTCTCAACAACCTGCATGGCTTTCGCTTTAGCGACAGGGTCGCAAGATCTAGTCACCGCATCTACTCCTTTTGGAATGCCAGCTAAAACTGCTCTGAGTTCCCTTTCGTATTGACTGCCCACAATACAGAATCATTGTCAAACGCTTTTGATGATATCGTTGTTTACGCGTCATATTGAAGCGTGATTACACCTACGGCCGCATGTGCGCCGCATAGCAGTTAGGACGGAGGATTTCCGACTCTCTTTCCATTTGATGCGCGAATTAAAAAGAAGAGAATGTAATTTTGTAATGCTATCTTCTGGAGATTCATGGGATGGAGTTTTACTAACATCTCCAGAAGAAGTATCCGATGGTGACATACCGGCGATGGAAGAAAATATCGAGATTGCAGTTGAGAGGGCTATACAAGCATCAAGAGGTTTTGATACAGCAGTTCAATTGGTATTCGGAATAGATCCGGGGCCTAGGCCTGGAATTGCTTGGCTAGCAGATGGCATCGTAGTTGGAAGCGCTCAATTAGAGGGCGTGGAAATAGTTGCAGACCATGTTGTTGCACTTTCTACTGCGTTTTCTCACATACGAATGAGTGTGAAGGTCGGAGACGGGGCTCCTTTGATTAGAGACCGGATTATCAATCAATTAATCCTTAGAGGAATAGAAACACTAGAGGTTAGCGAACACCGAACTAGTTCAGGATCTCGTTCTAAAGCCCACATAAATGCAGCTACAAGAATTGCATTAGTAAGTGGAAACAAAGTAAGCCAGATTAGAACATTAAGGCCTACTGACGGTGATTTACGAGAAGTCCAAAGGCAATCGCGGATATTTAGTACCGGAGAAATCACTATTCCTACAGATTTAGCGCGCATGGTTGCGTGCGGTGAGCTTTCGATGGAAGAAGCGGTTAAGAGAGCCTAACCCTATACTTCTCTCTACCTTTCGAATACAATGTGATTACTCCACTTGAGGACACACATATGGCAATCGCATCTGCCAATTGACTGATTGATCTAGCTGCTAAATGGCGCCCACCTTCTCCTGGTTTGGGATTAATTCCGGATGGAACTTGCACATATCTCCCAGCATCACTTGCAATACCTTTAGAATTGAACAGTATAGCCCCATCTAGCCAAGCGAATTCAGCTAAAGTTTCATGATTGTTAGAGTCTGTAATATTCTTCTTAGCATCCGAATGCCCCTTGAATGGGTTCAGGACTAGGGCTGTAGAGTATCTTCGTAATTTTGGCACTGAGCCGATTGCAAATAATGCGCCGACAGCATGGCCCTCTCTCCCTCTTCCGCCAATATGTCTTGCTAGTTCCATTAGCCGTGCAAGAATCTCTATGTCTATGTCGTGCTCTTGGGCCATAATCGCTAGCCTGTTAGATGTAAGACTACTTGCTTCTATCACTATGACTCCATCCATTGGCTCTCCTAATATCGCCAAAATGCGGTCATTAGATTTGAATCTCCCTTCACCTAACCCCTGCAATATAATGTCATGTAAACTGTTGAGAACAGACAATCCCTGTGATGACAGTGAATCTTCAAGCAACTCTACTTCTAAATTATCTTCTTTCAGGGAGTCTGACACCTTTGTTGAAGAAGTTAGCGTGACCATCCTAAGATTGGATGGTACAACTTCTCTAATCTTCCTTACTGTTCGAGAATTATTGGATAGGAGTACCGCAGCGGAGAAGCCAGAACGGTCATTCGCAATAGCCGAAGCCACCAAATTTGGTAGATCGACCACATTATCACCTCAAACCATTGTGATGTCTGTACCAGGGAGCTGGTCTTCCGACTCACGGTAGACAGTTCTCATGTTTTTGATGAAATTTCTTTCTTTAACGATGATGGTATACTCTGTAATTCCAGGGTCTTCCTCACCATTTAGTATTCCAAGTAAACATTCTAGAGTTAGGCGTGCCCCTTCTCTGTGAGGGTATGCAAATACTCCCATAGATAGAGGAGGAGCGACTACTACACTAACGTCTTTCATATCTTTTAGAGTAGCGAATAGTTTTTCATAAGCAACAGGAAGTAATTCTCTTCTTGCTTCATCCTGGTTAGGCCTTCGACAATCAGGACTTACTACATGGATGATGTGCTTGAATCTGCTTTCTAGATTATATGGTTTTGAAACCACATTGTTAGTTACTGGGCATGGAGGAAGGTTGGATTTTCGCTGTTCAACACTCACCTCTCTACAGAACTCGCGCAACTCTTCTCCTGCTGCATTGTGAATTTGTGCATCGATGCCCTCTCTGCCTGATAGGCGATTATTAGCAGGCGTGATTACAGCGTCTGCTTCTTGCAAATGAAGGTCGCCTCCAATTACACGAAGCATCCCCCAGCGACAAGAACGCGCCATATACAATTCGACCATGTTAGGGCAGGAGGGGCCGACCTTCATATACACATTGACGAAAACGTTTCAAAAACCATTATTCTGGTTGAAATAATCTATCGAAGTGACTTTGAACACCGAACCCTTCCTAGTGATATGTCCACTGCTCAAAAAGCGCTATTTTTAGTTGCGCTTTTTGTGTTAGGTAACGTAAAAATCCCTCCTGTTCAGGAAGGTAGTACAGAACTAGAAAACTCGATTTTCGAGGGTTTCAGTGTATCTGCAGATGTCTGGAACGAATCACCACTACGAACAGTTGCAGTAGAAGGTGGTTTCAATCAGTCAACAGCCATTGATTATAGTGATGTAGTGGTATTAATCAACAATCAATCCGAAGCTAGTAGAACAATCGGATGGGCTTTTGTTACAGCCAGAAACATTAGTTCTGATCGAATATTCATCTTCGACAATTCATCAACACCTACTGGCGAAACCATCAACAGAGAACAATTTGATACATACTTTGTAGAGCCGTTCAGGTTAATGCTTTCAGAGTATAATGGGACGGAAATCAACTATCTAGTCACCACTAAGGGAGTTCCATTGCGAGTGAGTGGTGGCGATAGTAAAGCATCTTTCGACCAAGAAATAGCCTTAGTTGGGGGAAGTTATGATTCTGACATAGGTTCCGATTTCTGGATCAGTCATGGCTATGGACCATTGGCGGGCAAGGAAATTAAAGTGTTCACTAGGGACGAATACGGCTTTTTCTTAGTAACGAGATTGACAGGTTATACAGTTGATACTGCGCTTGAATTGATAGAGAAAGCCAACAACTCATACGGGTCTAGAGGGACTCACATCCTCGATTTGGCAACTAACAGAAACGAATCAGGATATCAATTCTGGAATGACGATTTGTATGTGGCTAATAGTACACTAAATGGAACTATGAATTTACCAGTATACTTCGACGAAGAAACAGAATTTGTCACCAATATCTCCAATGTAATCGGGTATGCCTCCTGGGGCAGTAATGATGGTAATTGGAATAAAAATTATCTTGCAAACGGGGGCTTTGACACCACTGATGCTTCTTGGAGTAGCGGTTCAAGGTATTGGAATGCAACCTCCCCTTCTGTTTCAAGTGGTGACCAATTTAGTTGGGGTTATCAAACTCAAACTAAGCAAGGAGGTAATGGTGCTTTAGAAGCTCAGGTATTATCTGAATGCAATCAAGAGTCTGGTAATTTAGTACAGGGCATACACGCTGAATATTTCGATAATGAAGGTATCAGTTTCAGCTCAGCATCAATGCCTGACCTTATCGACAGAGAGCCAGACCACATCCGCGTGGAAAGTAGCCTTGCCTATTCATCGTCAGGTAGCGCATATCCCGGGCTCGACGACCGCTTCAAGAATAATTGGGGTGCTAGATTCAGCGGGCTAATCGACATCCCAGATACTGGGAATTGGACTTTCTATCTGAACTCTGATGATGGTAGTGAATTATGGATTGACGGTGAAAGTGCAATCCAAAACTATGGTATGCACGGGATGAGGGAGTATTCGGCAACACTCAATTTAACATCAGGGCACCATGATTTTAGGATCGAGTTTTTCCAAGGAGGCGGCCCACACGGACTGCGATTTTCATGGGAAAGCGATAATGTAAGCAAAGCCACAATTCCTTCTTCTGCATTTTATGTCGCCAGCGATTATATTCCTCAACAAGACAACCTAGTCCATCACTGGAACTTCGAAGAAGGCGCAGGGAACCAGACTAATGACTCGGTCACTAATGGTTCAAACTTCACTTTGAATGGAATGGACTCAACGAATTGGAGAAGTTGTGTAGATGGGTATTGCTTGTGGTATGATGGCGTTAATGACTATGTTGATGTCAACGTTGATGATTGGCTTGGCAACTTTACAGTCAGCCAATGGGTATGGGCTAATATCTCCACTCAGACTAATTATGCTTCTACATTCGCAATTGACAATAATGGGGGTTCGAATCAATCATTTCAGCACATGATATCGGGCGGTAAATGGAAACTTCACAATAACCAAACATCGGCCTTCGGGGATGTAGTTTCACAAAAATGGACTCACCTAGTCACCGTATTTGACTCAGGAGTTTCCAGACAGTACATGGACGGAGTATTGGTTAATACCAATTCATATCCAAATGGGTCAGTGAATAATTTCGACATTTACAAATTGGGTGTCAATAGAGCAGGAAACTCATATTTCGAAGGCATGATAGATAATCTTATGATTTGGGACACAGCGTTGAGTAATGGATCTGTAACAACCTTAAATCGTGATATAATCAACAACTGTTCAGCATACTCAGGTAATGGCCAAGGCGTTGCCTATCTCGAGACTACACATCAGATACCAGAGAATTTTACAGACCACGTATGGGTTTTGTACGCATATGGAAAAAGGTCGGGTGATGTATTTGGAGAATACAATCTACAAGTTACATCTTATGATTCGAATGGCAATGAATTGACGAGTAATGATTCTTCAAATCAGGCTTTCAATCCTGATTGGAATTCACGCTCATTACGATTCAGACCAGGCTCTAACGCAACATCGCTCACGATTAGAGTTTCACTAGACATTGTTCCAACTTCAACAGATGGGTCACTATATGTCGATTCAACAGTCCTTAGGGTAATCAGGCCTCACATGGAATGGGTGAATGGTTCAATCGTTGAGACAGCAGTAAGTACAGGTGCTCGCTCATTCAATTCGGGCACCTCCTACGGGCAATCTTTAGTCGCAGATATTCTTGAAGATGGGGCTAGTGGAGTAAAGGGGTACGTGTACGAACCTTACTTGACTGCAGTGTCCTCTCCCAGCGTCCTTCTATCCTCATATTCTAGGGGCTTCAATTTGGCGGAATCTTATGCAGCTGCTAATACTATGGCAAGTTGGATGGGTGTTGTAGTGGGCGACCCGAAGATGAGCCCATACGCAGATATTGTTAGTGATATAGAGATAATAGACGCCCGAATCGTCCAAAACGTATCAATCAATCAGGAATTCGAAATTGAAATCGCTTTACAAAACATCGGTCCTGGCGATTCGCTTGGAGAGATTATTGTAATCGACAAATTGGGTAGTAACATTTTGGCGAATCAATCCATAACGGTTCCAAACGGGGGGCTGAATGGTAGTAGGCTAATATTAAAACTACAATTAAATACTTCAAGAGATGGCTGGAATAACCTTGTAATTCGCTGGCAGGGGACGTCTCCAATACACCCTGAGAGAAATCTCGACAACAATGTATTAGATCTATTAGTTTGGGCGAACTCTGCACCTATTATTGAGGACATATATTGTGACTCTAGCCAATATAGTCGGGGCGATAGATTCGTTTGCAGTGTTGAATCAACAGACGATAGCGGGGTAGATTCTGTTACCATTGCTTGGAGAGTGAGTTATGGAAATAATAGTACAGAATGGGTTTGGGAAAATACTGGTAGCCAAGATGGTTTCAGATGGTGGGCAACAATCGATTTACCAGCAGATATCCAACTAGGTTCTCTTGATTTAGTAGTAATCGCTACCGATG
Organism: Methanobacteriota archaeon; assembly: GCA_009936765.1. Lineage (GTDB taxonomy): Archaea > Thermoplasmatota > Poseidoniia > Poseidoniales > Poseidoniaceae > MGIIa-K1. The sequence continues at coordinate 301 of JAACDL010000032.1, read as the reverse complement.
AATCTAATATCTCAACAAATTCTTCTTCAATGGCAATCGCTGAGATTAGAGATGCACCTGCGTTTTGGTTTGGAATTCACTTATCAGGGGTAGATGACGCAGATTGGGGCGGTGCTTCTGTGCTAACGTCGAACCCGATTATGGGCGTCAACCGAGGCTATGTTTCGACATTGAAAGCATGTGTTCTCGACCCCGACCATGACCTTGAAGCCAATATTCCAATGTTCCTGCCTAGTCGCGGAAATGTCGACGGAATGTCGCATGTACAAGGTAGCAGTGCTGAACATCACTGTTACATTTC
>JAACDL010000198.1 GCA_009936765.1 Methanobacteriota archaeon | reverse complement strand
ATTGCATACGCAGAAGGTGCTGAAGACCCAACTAACTCCCGCCCAGAGTGAAAGTAAAGTGAAAGTAAACTGCAACCATGCAGTGCTTCATTTACAATGCGTGGGTTCAATAGATACCACTTTCAAGAAGATAGTAAGGACCCCTTATTTCTTTGATATACCTAGGCTAGACAGTTCGGTTCATGGCAGCAAAGAGCAAGTCAAGCAAGCAGAAGAAAGAAGAGGCGTCTGAAGCAGAGGTTATCACAATGGAAGAGGAACAAGAGCCGGAGGTAGGGATCGAAGACCTCCCTGGTGTAGGACCAGCTACCGCAGAGAAGTTGCGCGAAGCAGGTTTCGACGAGTTACTAGCATTGGCAGTAATGAGCCCAGGCGACCTTGCAGAACAGGCCGAATTAGGAGAAGCAGTTGCTAGTAAAATCATACAGGCTGCTAAGAAAATGGCTAACATTGGCGGATTCGTATCTGGAACTGCGCTCCTAGAAAGGAGAAGAGAAGTTCAGAAACTCTCGAGTATGGTTCAATCAATAGATGACCTACTAGCGGGTGGATTCGAAACTCAAGCTCTTGTAGAAGTCTACGGAGAGTTCGGTTCTGGTAAGACGCAGATTGGACACCAACTAGCAGTCAATTGTACAATGCCTGTTGAACAAGGTGGATTTGATGGAGACGTATTTTACATCGATACTGAAGACACGTTCCGTCCTGAGAGAATCACTCAGATGGCAAGAGGCCACGGTCTTGATCCTGAAGCTGTTCTTGAAAGAATTCATGTTGCTCGAGCATACAACTCCGCTCACCAAATGCTTCTCGCTGAAGAAATTAAGCGAATGAGCAGAGGAATGAATGTCAAGATGATTATCGTTGATTCTCTAACTAGTCACTTCCGTGCAGAATTCATCGGGCGTGGAATGCTTGCTAGCCGCCAGCAGAAATTGAACAGGCATCTGAAAGACCTCAAACAACTTGCTGATGTCAACAATGCCCTGGTCCTTGTCACTAACCAAGTAATGAGCAAGCCTGATGCTATGTGGGGAGATCCTACTAAGCCAATTGGTGGTCACGTTCTTGCGCACGCTTCAACATTCAGACTCTACCTTCGTAAGGCAAAGGGCGGACGCAGAATCGCTCGCCTCGTAGATTCTCCAAACTTGCCAGATGGCGAATGTGTCTACCAAGTCTGTGAAGACGGTCTCCGTGATTGAAGCCAACCTCGACAATCGCCTTCTCACCCCTTAGGGGTGGCGGCACATTCAAGGTAGGTGGAATGAGGATGAAGCAATATGCGTCACCTCATCGAGCGTGTTCTTGAGCTTGCTGAAGAAGAAGAAGGACCTGCCATTAGACCAACTAGCGTTGAAGAAATGGATTCGAACGATGAAGAATTACGTTCACTTCTTGAATCTCTACAACCTAGGATCAGAGTGTATGGCGCAGGAGGCGCAGGATGCAATGCAGTCAGTCGTTTACACGAAGAAGGTTTGTTCGAGAACCGCTATGTTACCGGTCACGCGATTAACACTGATGCTCAAGCACTATTGATGAGTCCACTCGAAAATAAAGTCCTAATCGGAAGGACTGCGAGAGGGCGTGGCGCTGGTGGCGATCCTACCAAAGGAGAAGCTGCTGCATTGGAAAGTGAAAACAATCTCCGACGAATAACAGAAGACACCCAATTGGCAATAATTACTGCCGGCATGGGAGGAGGATCTGGTACCGGAGCTGCAGGACATATCGCAAGGCTCGCTAAGGAGCAAGGTGCATTGACAGTGGCGGTTGTAACCTACCCATTCAACTCTGAAGGAACACTCAGAAAGCAAAATGCTGAATGGGGACTTGAGAGACTTCGTGAATACTGTGATACAATCCTAGTTATTCCAAACGAACGTTTACTAGAGATTGATGGAGTTAGAGACTTACCTCTTGCAAGTGCATTTAGAGTAGGAGATGAGTTGCTGGTTCGCGCTATCACAGGAGTTACTGAACTCCTGACTACTGACGGAATGGTCAATCTTGACTTTGAAGATTTGAAGGCGGTAATCAATTCAGGTTCAGGAGTCGCAATGATTGGACTTGGTGCCGCTAGTGGCCCGGGAAGAGCTGAAGCCGCTACTCTAGAAGCACTACATTCCCCGCTACTAGACCTAGATGTTTCAGACGCAAGAGGGGCATTGATCAATGTTGTTGGAGGACCTAACTTAACACTAGGCGAAGCAGAGAAATGTGCCAAGTTGATTCAAGCTAGAATCTCTGATAATGCTAGAATCATCTGGGGTGCTGCTGTTGATGAGAGCCTTGGAGAAGACATCCGAGTCATGCTAGTCCTAACAGGTGTAAGGTCAGAACAAATTCATGGTGCTAGTGAAAATAGGCAATTACGAGCATTGAAGTCACGTAATATCGAATTCGTGAATTGATTAGTCTCTTATTGCGACTACTGTCAAAGTGATAACTCCCAGTAATGCAATTACCGCTATAGCTTTCTGTGAATTCGATACTGAATTTGACAATTCGATTGGGCTGGCATCTCCCGTGTATTCAGGTCCTGGAACAGCTAATGATTGTGAGTTCCACTCATCTTCACTAGAAGCAGCACCATCTCCATTAACGGCATTTCCGTAGATTATGAAAGTCGCTAGAACATCATCTTCAGCAGGTGCAACCCAAACTGCATTCCAAACACGCCTGTCATTGATTTCACTAGAGTGAGTGTATCCTCCGTCCATTAGTTGCCAACCATCACCAATAATCTCTCCTTCGGATATTATAATCCTAAATCCGCCTTGCACATCATTCATCTCAACAGGGGATTCGATTGTTAGAGTAATGTTGTATTCTTGAGATGAATTATACTCGCCTGGTAAGCCTTCGAGAGTTACTGATGTTGAATCGTCAGCGCCTCCGTGACAGATGCATCCGTTATCGCCCCTTCCATCAATCCCATTTGGCAATGCTTGGATCTGTCCAAGCAATGAAATGAGTAGAAGGGCCGTAATGAGTCGCCTCATATGTGGCCCTGTAAGCCCCTTGACTTGAATGTTCAACATCACACATTTCTTAGATGCGTTGAATTATCCAACTTTTCCTGACCTTCTTTCAATAGATTCCACCTAATTGAGCGCCCTCTTCCTGATGATTTCACAAATTTCCTTTCTGACAATTGTTTCATGTGATAGGATAATAGTTGACGACTGGTTTCTAATTTGGTTCTCAATTCCCCTGTATGGATCCCGAGTGTTCCACTTTCGGATAAAACTTGTAAAATCGCAATCTGCATACCGGTAACTGGGTTCTGAATTTCCTGTAAGCGAGTTTGGTCCACACCTGAAGATGCAAAGCGCCTAACGCGCCCATCCATCCATGATATCACGCGCCCTTCCTTCTCTAAAATCTGAAGATGGTGAGCCGTTACTCCGTTGCCCAATTCTAAAGCATCCCTAAGCGCAGAGAAATGGATTCCAGGATGTGCTTCAATGAACCCTAGTAAACGACCACGGGTGAATATGCCTCCTTCGCCTCGTTGTGTAATTGCTAGTAGAGGACCCATCACTGCAAGAAGAATTGCAAATCTAGCGCCCTCACTTGCCATAATTGCAGTCGCTGTCGAGGTGAGTAATCCAACTGCCATGATTGCCATCATAGTCAGAACAATGATTTGAGTTGCAGGTAGAATCCATTCGGGTTGCTCAAGACTAACGGTCTTGAGCGCAGAAGGTTCGCTACTCAAATCATCGGATTCAGCACTCGAGTCGCCTGCCGGCTCTGATGTGTCCTCGTCATCGGCTGTTTCAATTGCAAAATCTTCTTCAGATGAATTATCTTTTGATTTATTAGAAGTCTCTTCGGGTTCATAACTCTCTTCACTAACATAATCTGTTGCTTGTCCAACAACTTCATTTGAGGAATCGATTGAATCTCTCCACTCTGACTCGATATAATCAAGATTAGGAATTGTAGCTGCGACGAGTGTGATGAATGTAAGGGCCAGCAACCGCCACCCGATGACATCTCTACTCAGCATGATAATCCCGTGTAGTTATACCATTAGAGTTTCATGGTAAATGGCTTTGACCATAGGATGCATCAATACATGGTTTCAATAAGTATGTGAGATTTGAGATAATTTAGTTGAGCAAAATGTACCCATTTGAAACCGATGAAATTCAACAAGAAGAGGAGGAAGAAATCGACCCCTTTGAAGAACTCCAGATTGGCATCAGGCCTTCGCCAGAAAGCGGGGGTTCTGCACTTGACCAGTTTGATGCTCAAGATGATCTTCTTGCAGCGTTTTCTGATGATGAAGACGATGAAATGGAAGAGGTCGTATTATCTTTTGAAGAAGACAATGTGCCAGCCATAGAGGCTGCTGCTCCTGCCGTAAACAATAGTTCTGAAGCAACATACAAACTACTTCTAGAAACAGTATGGGTTGACGATATTCTAGACCCATCTGAAGTTGAATTACTTGCTCGTAAGAGAGGGGAACTCGGACTCAGTTTCGAGAGACACCTAGAATTGGTTAGAGAAATTATTGGAGGTTAATCCATGGCTCCTACTCCCTTCGTGCATGGCTTAGCATTAGCTTGGTCGGATGGCGCATTGTCTCGTGATGGCGCCATAATGCTCGAAACACTGCAGAAACAGTTGGGTATTAGTGACAAAGTCAGATCCGTACAAGAGCAATCTTGGCTAGCAGAAATTTCCAAGACCGACAGGAGGTCTTTTGGGGATGGAGACCAAATTCTTCGCGAATGGCTAGAAGCATTGGGTGACAAAGAAACCCTCGCTCCAGCAGCTAGGTCGATGGGCAGAGCAGCATTGGATGTTGGTCTTTCCAAGACAGCATGGTTCGAAGCATTGCAATTTGCAGAAGGTTTGGGTCTTGGTGAAGATTTAGCCCTTGGAGTATGGCTGGAAGAAGAAGCTGAACCTCTGAACGGATGGCCTCCTGCACTCGACCCATTGGCTGTAATTCTCGGTCTGGTGATTTCGGTTCCAGGGATAGTTACTCGCAATGAAGCCCAATTCAGTAATGGGACTCCTTCTGTTTCAATCAATCACCCTGATGCCAATCCTAGCCAGTTATCTTGGATGCCGAACCTATTGCCAATCAAGTCCGATGGATGCGAATGGGGATGGGAAAATGATTCAAGCGCAGATACTGAAATGCCAACTAGTTCAATCAATTATTCTCACAGCGTCCTGCTTGCTTGGATTAGAAGATTAGTCACTATGAGAAGAGATAGAGGCGATGAAGGTTTATCTGGACTCCCTGCTAATTGCCAGTTGGTTCCATCATCAACCGAGGTTACTTACGACGGAGATACGATGACCCTATCGATGATTGTAGATCTTGGTGATTCCGGATTAGTAAGGCCGTGGGCTTCTGTCAAAGTGAATGATTCGCCAGAGGTAGTTCCGGCTCCTGATGGCATTGCTGACAGTTGGGTAAAGATTCATGATGCTTTGGGCGGTTTACTGATTACAGGATTGGAAACTCTACCTAGGCAATTACTAACTGCAAGTGGAACTGAAGTCAGTATCTCTGCACCATCGCTAAATGGTTCATGGATAGTTCACGATATCGTTTGATTCACTCGCTGTGAATTTCAACGCCGTAAGTCATCTTACAATCATCTCTGATACTGTGGGATACACTGCAATACTTATCATGAGATTTTTGTACTACTCTTTCAACAAGTTTCAGAGGAACGTCTCCAACTACATGGTAAACCATGTGCATAGAAGTGAAGTAACGAGGAGACTCTTCTGCTCTAGTTGATTCCATCTCCACCCATACTTTGGAAAAATCTCGCTCTTTGAGGCCGATTACAACATCGACTAATGAGCATGCCCCCACCATCTGAAGAGTGATTTGCATAGGGCTTGGGCCATCGTCCCAATCCATCTCTATACTCTGGCCATTGGAGTTAGTGCCAATCAGATTTTTACCGCCGGTCCACTCTACTCTTCCTTGCATATTTGGCCCATCAGGCCTTCAGAGATGAAACCACCGTTGACCGCTGTGTTGATGAAGGGGCTCAAGTTGGGCCGTAATGAGCATCATGTCGGGCGACCCTATAACCATGGAAAACGGAGTACTAGTAGTTCCAGAAAATCCAATTGTATACTACATTGAAGGAGATGGAATTGGAGTAGACATTACTCCCGTAATGATCGAAGTTGTAGATGCTGCAGTTTCCAAGGCTTACTCTGGTGATAAAGCAATCACTTGGAGTGAAACACTCGCTGGGGAAAAGGCATTCAACGAAACCGGTGAATGGTTACCTGAAGCAACTCTAGATGCTATGCGCTCCGGACTTGTCTCCATTAAAGGACCACTAACAACTCCAGTTGGCGGAGGAATCCGCTCTCTGAATGTGGCCCTAAGACAGAAGCTCGACCTTTACTCATGTGTAAGACCTGTACGCTGGTATGAAGGAACTCCTTCACCTGTCAAGTCTCCAGAAAATGTAGACATGATTATTTTCAGAGAAAACAGCGAAGATGTTTATGCAGGAATTGAATGGGAAGCAGGCTCCGAAGGAGTTGCAAAGGTAATTGATTTCCTAGTCAATGAAATGGGAGTTGACAAGATTAGATTCCCAAATACTTCCGGAATCGGAATCAAACCAATCAGTCAAGAAGGAACTGCAAGAATTGTACGCGCTGCTATTCAGTACGCTGTTGACAATGACAAAGACAGTGTCACTCTTGTTCACAAAGGTAACATCATGAAATTTACAGAAGGTGGATTCAGAGATTGGGGATACCAACTTGCTAAAGATGAGTTTGGAGCAACTGAGTTAGATGGAGGGCCATGGTGCACATTCACTAACCCTAATACTGGTAACACGATTACTATCAAAGACGTAATTGCAGATGCTATGCTTCAACAGATTATCACTAGGCCGGCAGAGTATGGAGTTCTAGCAACTATGAACTTGAATGGAGATTACATTTCAGATGCTCTTGCAGCACAAGTTGGCGGTATTGGTATTGCGCCTGGTGCTAACATCAATTACGATACTGGAATCTCAATCTTTGAGGCTACACACGGTACTGCACCTAAATATGCAGGCCAAAACAAAGTCAACCCTGGATCACTAATCCTATCCGCTGAAATGATGCTAAGGCACATGGGATGGGTTGAAGCTGCTGACTTAATTGTAAAGGGTGTGGAAGGTGCAATCTCTGCTAAGACTGTAACTTACGACTTTGAAAGACTAATGGACGATGCTGAACTACTATCATGTTCAGCGTTTGGTGATGCTATTATCTCCAATATGTGATTGGAAATCAGTCGCTGATTAATCAGCGTAACCAAGTGTTGAGGTTTCGGCTGTTGGCTATTACGCCGAAACCGAATTTCTCTTCTATTGCTCGTGCTACAAGTGTGAAATCTGAATCTCTTGTTGCAATTAGAATGCTTCCAAGTTCTCCAAGGGGCCTGTCTGCCATTGCTGTTGCTAAGCACATCAACGACTTGTCTGCAAGTTCTGGATAGATGTCTTTGTCACCAATTACAGTTCGCATAGGTTCTCCATGAACTCTCTTCATTGCAGTTATTTCATCATACACTTCGGTATGTTCAAGATAGAAATTCTCCATCTCTTCTCTGATGGTTTCATTGTTGGACTCTTCTTCAAGATGTAGATCCATTGGTTTCCATGTCGAGAAATCTTTGATGAGTCCTGATGCTATATCTTGTAGAACTTCTGGAGTCAGAACTTCATCTAACTTCCCTGCAGATACCATTGTATCTACGAATCTACCTCTGATACGATCTAAGTCTCCCGCGATAGATTCCAATTCACCTCTAACAACCTTAGGGAGCCAAATTTGGATAATTCCTTCATCTGCTCTGTGTTTTAGGACCCTATGGAACTGGCCATTTCCGCTGATGTCTAGAGAAGCCTCAGCGCTAATTCCTAACTTCTCAGAAATACGATGCTGAAGTTCATCCATCAGAATATTTGTATCGACAATTACCAGTGGTGAAAGTGCAAGGTTGCGAAGATAAGAACGCTGCTTAACTGGCATGTTGTGGCGGTGAGTAGCGAATAAGGCTTGCTCGGCGGCCGCTAATCTCTTGATATCTAAAACTGTGAATTTTCCAGAATTTTGGGCTCTTTCGAGTAGCATCAAACCTTCTAATGGCTTATCGGCTGATGCCTCTAGAGCGATTTCATAGATCTCTTCCCCTGTAGGATCGTGCAACATTGCCTGTGCATATCGATTCTCGTGAGTGTGACGGTTGCGTCTCCTTTCCCTCTGCAATGTATTGAAAGCAGCCTTAACTCTACCAGCGAAAGGATCTCTAGGCAGAGGACGAGGGTGTGAATTTGGATAGTTCCTCAGAAGATCTAGTTCTTCCTCTGAATGACGGACGCGCTCTACGCGTTGGGCATTCCCTTGCTGGTCCTCTTGATTGACCATCTCTGTTCTCTTTACGAAATTCTTCAGCATTCTAGTTGCTTCATCTGCCTTGCCTTTCTTTGATGCACTGTGTGATACGTTGAGGTACAATTGGAATCTGCGAGTCAGTGCAGACTTAAGGGCGGGTTCTTTTTCTAGTAAAGCGACTGCTTCAGACCATTGCTCTGCGTGAGCAAGGTGAATCAATGCCTTGCGATGAAGTAGAATTCTGTGTTCATAATCGAATGCTTCGTGGTCGCCTGCTCTTCTGTAGTCGCGGGCAGCGTTCAATTCGTCATCGTTGCTAACATGAACTGCTGCTCTTGCAAGGGTATGCCAAGGAGACTTCGGATCATTCTCCTGAAACCAACTTACCAAGTTTGCTAACCCAATATCATACTCAAGCACAAGATGGCGAACTGCTTGCATCATTGGCATGGCGGTGACTTCTCCAGCAAGAAGTCCTTCTAGAAGAGTTACAACGTTTTCCGACTTACCAGTCTGTAGTAGCCAAGACGCTCGGTTCAATCGCAAAGTGTCTATTACCGCGTAGAATAATCTCGACTCTACGTCGCTTAAATTTGCATCTTCTACACTCTTAGCTAATGTGTCAAGAACTTTTGAATGCGCTAAGCCATCTCCGCCGTCCTTGAGTGCTTGCTTACAATTATTGAACGCCTTGATACCATTCTTATCAAGAGTGTCTACAACCCACTTGTCATCAGAACGAGCCGCTCCATCGAGCATCAAAATAAGGCCTCTGCTAGCAGGTGAGAATGCGCCAGGCACCTCGGCATTTTCGACTGTCGATAATGCGTTTCTTCTTGCCGCCCTTATGGTTTCAAAATCCCATCCTTTTGAGCTAGCAGGTAGAAGATGTGCTACCAACAATGTTGCATAAGGGTGGTCTGCACACCTTTGTTCATCAACTAACAGAACCTGTGCTAATCTTGTCAAATCTAGACCACGGGTGAAAAGGTCGATTGATGCATCAATGCCAACAGAGCCTCCTCTGTCGTGCATGAGTCTTGCAGCAGCGGCGCGTAGAGTGACACTAATCTCATCATCTGTAATTATCTCAGACAGTGACTCTTCTGCTAGATTATCAATCTGTGATGCTAACCAAGCGAATGCCTCTTCCCCTAATTGCTTCACTAGCGGCATTAAAATCGCCATATCTGCATCGGATTCGACAGATAATGAAGTCAACAACTCAAGTGCTGTTTCAGAAGAACTTTCACGAACTAAGGCTGCTAACTTCCACCAAGTAATCGTCTCTCTTTGTTGAGTGCTGGATACAATTTCCAAACCTTCTTGAAGTTCATCGCTACTAAGATCCGAGGCTTCCTCTGGCATGATTTGCCATGCTGCTTTCTTCCTAGCAATCGATAATTCGTCATCTCCAGTTAGAGTGCGTGAAGCGTTCCAGTCTTTTGCAGTGCCTTCTCTCAGGCTAATCAAATCAGTAAGAGATTCTGATAGTTCGGAATCGAATTTCGCTAATTCTTTCAATGAATCTGTGGCGTCGTTTCCTAGATGGATATTCAACAAAGCGCTTACTACACTTGCTTCTCCTTCGAGGTTTTCAAGACCTGCAATATCCCTTAGCCCTTTTTTACCATTAATTTGAGCCTTAGCCTTTTGAAGAGCGATTTTCACTGTTGCATTGGTGACATTGCTTTCTAAGCTTGACAATGTGTTTGCCAAACTCTTTGAGTTCGAGGGGTCGATTTTGGAGGCACCTAAGTCGTATGAGTCCTCTTCTTCCTCAGCGACTTCAGATTGTGGGAAGGCCGCAAATTGAGCAAGAATCGGAGTCGATTCGGCCATTTTAGACCAGACAGGGTGCACGCCATCTGTAGAAGCAGTGTTACGTAAATCGTCTACTGTTTCATCCCAGGTCTCTTCCCAATCATCAGCAAATAAGGTCTTGCGTATCAGAAGAACCGCCAGCCTGTACGCTATTGGAGAACCATCATCAAGAAGAACATCACTTGCTTCTGGAAGCCATTCCATTGGCCCACTCGCACCGCGTGAGGTTCTGCGACCACGTGGAGATCTGCGGCTTCTCATCATGGAAGGGGAAGGACCAGAGTTTTCATCGTCGTCACTAGGAACCTGTAATTCGTTCAAAGCGATTAGAAGCAAGGATTTCCAAGGCTTCTCTAGCATACGCCACTCTGGCGTTTTGGTAACGATTCTTTGGCGAGTAGCGGGAGGGAGATTCTCTTTCATCCCTGAATTGAGACAGGATGCTAGGTTGTTCTCCTGTAACATCTTCACCTCTCCGAAGTGGGCGCTATGTCGGACCTCTTTAGAGCCACCGGCTGACAAATCCTTCCAAACATCCATCATGTGGAGCCCCCTCAAGTCTAATTGATGGAGGCGCTCAACACCATTATCCTGTTGCTGCACCCCATTACAGCGGTTGCAATACTTGCTTGGATGTGGTGGCAATACGGCTGGAAACGTAAAAGTCACGAATTGAAAGGTGAGTCCCGCCGAGAGGAAATTGAGCGACACGAAAAGGTCGGGGAAAGGATATTGCTGGCTGCAATTATTTCTGTTATGATTGCATTTGTTGCAAGATGGTACACGGGATTAGGGTTAATCCCTGGAAGCTTACATGGATTCACAGGTCCTCTAGGAATAACTCTGCTTTGGATAACAGCAAGATGGGGAAGGAAATCCCGCAAAGACAGAGTTACCAGAAAGAAGCACGGAAGGGCTGCTGATCTGCTAATTGCTGTGATGTTCTTCCACTCATTCCTCGGATTTCTCTATATCTTCAGCGTTATTTGAACCGCCAAGCCACTTCGGGCTCCACCAGTTCCACTTACCCATGAGCCTCATTGTAGCCGGAACCACAAGTGCTCTAACAATGGTAGCATCTATCAAAATTGCAAGAGCGAGACCCAATCCAATCTGTTTCAAAATTATCACTGATGATAAACCGAATGCGCTGAACACGACAACCATGATTGCCGCAGCGCCCGTGATTAATCTCCCTGTTCTTTGAAGTCCATTTGCTACCGCTAAGGTGTTATCTCCAGTCCTTGCCCATTCCTCATGAATCCTAGAAAGCATTAGCACCTCATAGTCCATGGATAACCCGAATACGATACAGAACATGATTACGGGGTTGGTTGCTTCAATAGGTTGTGGCGTAAAGTTCAGCAATTCTGCCCCATATCCCCATTGGAATACGAATACTAGCATTCCGAATGATGCAGAGATTGAAAGAATATTCATTACAATTGCTTTAATTGGAATTATTACACTACGAACTTGTATGAAAATAAGTACAATTGTAGAGATGAAGATGAAAGCCAAAGCGATAGGCAGATTGTCCACAATCGCATCGAGTGTGTCTAAGCTGTATGCTGCAAACCCTGCCACTTGGAGAGAACCGCTTTCGCCAATGACCAGTTCATCTACCAAAGGTCCTCTTTCGTTACGTATTTGACTTACGAACTCTCTGCTATCTACTCCAGTCATTGGACCATCTAAAGAGAAGACGAAATAGGTTGTACTATTCGCTAAAAATTGTTCTCGAAGGTACTCTCTTGTAGCATTCATTTGTGGACTTAATTCCTCACTTTGCCAAAAATCTACTACGGCATCCTCCGACATCCCAGGGACAGGGCCTAAGGCGTAACCAAATCCATCGAGTACTCTTGAGTCGTTGATTTGTTCATTGCCCCAACGATACATCTGTCGAATGTTAGTTTCATCAAGTGGATCTTCTCCATCGAAGTCAATAACAATCAATGCTGAGTTTGCTGCACTTTCAGGCCATATTTCGTCTAAGTGCTCATACCCAACACGAGTTTCATCGTCTGGAGGCAAAGCATCTCTAGAAGCCATCGAGAATTCTGCTTGGAAGAAGGGTAACCCTGCTCCAAGAAGAATGATTAGCGTAGGGATAAGAACCGTCCAAGGACGGTCCATTACAGTCTTTGCAATCCTAGACCAAATGCCATCCTCGGCATCATTTTCGGTCTTAAATGAGAAAGGTAGTTTCCACCCATCGCTAACTCTAGAACCAAGCATAGCAAGTATGGAAGGTAAAACGACCAGAGAATAAATCATAGCAACCGATACTGCTAACGTACCTCCAATGCCCAGACTTGGAATGCCTGTATTCTCGAAGAATAGCATTCCCATTAACCCGATTCCAACTGTCACTCCGCTGAAGAATACAGCTTTACCAGCAGTAGCAACTGTCATTGCAGTAGATGTTCTAATGTCGTGACCTCTATGCATTTCTTCACGGAATCGGTCGACCATAAATAACGAATAATCAATTGAGACTCCTATTCCAATCAAAGAGATAATATTCACAGCATATTGGGTAACATCGGTAACATTCGATAACCAAATTGTGATACCCATTGCTGAAAGGACAGTCAAGAACGCAATTCCTATTGGCAATAATGCTGCAATGATTGTTCCGAAAACGATCAGTAGAATAATCAGAGATAATGGCCCCGATACCAATTCTGCCGTAATCAAATCATCCTGAATCCTCTTATCGAATATGACATCAATTGCAACTCCGCCTGTGCGCCATGTCTCAAAATCACCATCGATTTCTACATCTTCCCAATTCTCAGCATACAACTCCTTGGCTAGAGTGCGTTCTAGGTTGATGGTTACGACATTCTTTGCCCAAAAACCATCACCATCTGGATAAATAAATTGGCTTCTCTCGTCATCTGTTTTGTCCCATGAATATTCTATGGTCACATCATCAAGGTTAGAAAAGGGACTCAAAGCTTCGATGACTGAGTCCTGCCATTCGGTAGAATTGTCGTCCAGAGTAGGGTGATATACGAGGTAGGTAAAAGATTGAGAGCCTTCATCTGAGGTAAATGCATCATCATATATCCTGGCTGCATTCATTGATTCGAGGTCGCCCTCCCCCCAAGATTCTGCCCAATTCGGACCCATAATCATCAGGGATGCCATGGCCATACATGCAAGGATTCCAATGACCAGTACCTTCTTTCGATGGTCAAAAGTGAACTCTCCTAACTTGTAGAAGGCTCGGCCTTCAAGCATCTTAGGGTCAGTCACACCTTCCATGGCTGGCCGCTAGAAACATACTATTTCAGTTGATGGTTGTATCCGTGTACACCATTAGCAATTTCAAATACCTAACTCGATGAGCACATAGTTGTACGTGAAATGCTTCCAATCCTGGAATTTAACTCGCTAAAACTTCAAACGAATCCAAAATCTTAGATTCCTGTTTGTTTTTAATTGTCACAGCAATATCACATTCTTCTGAACATAAATCGTTTTGACCCTCTGAAATCATAATTTCGTCCCCTACATTCCATTCTTGGTCGGCGTCATGGTCATAGGTGCAAGATGCCGATGAATCGTTTGGTTCACATATCATAGGCGCCTCGTCGTTGACTGAAATTGTGACTTCAACTGATGCCCAACTTATTGCGTCACCGTAATCCAGCACGACTAGAAGTAACTCGTCCCCGCCATTCACTGAATTGTCTTGAGCAGAGTCTGAACCCTCAAACGAATATGTAGACAATTCACCGCCATCATCGGAAGGTGCTAATTCTTCTTCTTCTTCTGCGTCGCCTGTGCATCCTGCCAGTAATAGTGTAGCAGCCAGCAATAAAACTTTGAATATCTTTGATTTATTCATGGTCTTGTTAATATGTCGAAGTGTATTAACTTTGATGTATTAACGAAGCATTTTGCTTTCTCTGTGCTTCCACAGACTCATCCACTGCTCGAGATTGTATTCTTTATCTCCGTCAACCAATTTCCGATTAGTACCATCGGCTGGTTGCACCCTACAGCCGCAAGCGTTTGCATGGCCTCCGCCTGTTTCATCTAGAAGTGTCGCAAGCATTGACAAATCAAAGGGATTAGATTCATCACGAAACGAATTAGCATAGAATGAAGCCCCTAACGCTGGCCTACTGGAGTCTTCAATTGTGCCGTCAATATATCCATGAATAACGCAGCATGCTAGAGCTTCTGGTCCTGCTAAAGACGTGATTAGGTATCCATTACTACGCATTCCAGTTCCGCTCAAATCACATATTGCTAAACCGTCTATTATTGAGGTGCGCTCCTGGACAATTACAGATTGTTCGCCTCTTTCTGAACCCAATTTATCCAACCTTTCCTTGTGGCTATCTAAGATTTGGTCTAAGGGCACGCCTGTAGCAAATTGATTCATTACTACTTGCATATGGTCTGGGTCAGACATAGATAATGAGCGAGAAAGGCGCATTACAGGGCCGTCTTCAACGAATTCGTTTAGTGTAATTCCGCCAGAATCGAGAGCATCTACGATTGGCATAATTTCTTCTAAATGTGATAGGTCTAACTCATCTTTCAGTAAATCATACGCTGCCCTAGCAGCAGAAGGAGTGTCTCTCCAATGACAAATACCGCCTTTTTCTTCGAATACAACTTGTTCTTCAGGAGAAGGGCGGTTGGTTAGATGGTGATCTAAGTATAATCCGCAATCTGGATGGAATGGCAAATCGCAGATTGCAGTATTTCTATCAATTAAGTGGTCGATATTTCCCATTCTAAGTAATGCAGGGTGAGCAAAATGGATTTCCATTTCAGGTTTACTTGCCTTGAGAACTGCAGCCGCCATTAGACCATCTAAATCTGAGTCGGCGACGACTCTCTGTATCCCGTCCAAAGGTGACATGACAACCGGCGAGAGTGTCCAAGACATGAAGGTATAGGGTGAATCTGAAGCGATGGGGCTATCAATGGGAAGTCGGGCCAATGACACCATGGAAACCTCGTGCGGAGTGGTTTTGGTCAATTTTGGCTCCATCTTGTTACTGCAATATCCGCAAGGCCACTGGGATTTCCCTAAAGGCCACGTAGAAGATTCAGATGCTGATAGAAAGGCCACTGCTGGTCGTGAATTAGGAGAAGAAACTGGCATTACAGATATTGAATTTGTAGACGGATTCGAATATCGAACCGCTTACGATTTCCGCCACAAAGGTAAGAGAATCGATAAACAAGTTTTCTGGTATATTGCAGAAACTGAAACTATGGCTGTCAAGATTAGTCATGAACACAGTGAACATTTATGGTTAGAATGGGAGAGTGCTATGAAACAACTCACCCATCATGAGAGTCAAGGAGTATTGGCTGCAGCACACGCTCACATGAAATCAATCGGAAAGGATTGATTACCGGTTAGCATTCTGTCTTCGAGTTAAGTCAGCAGTTCCGCTACCTCTCTTGCCTTTAGGAACCCATAGACTCTCATCTTCTCCGAGTCTGAATGAAACCCAACGGGTCAGAATAAACAACCAATCTGAAAGACGGTTTACGTATTGCAAAGTTAGTGGTCGCATTTCATCCTTAATTCCAACCATCGCCCTTTCTAGTCGCCTAGTAACTGTCCTTGCCAGGTGCATTGCTGCAACGGGCCCGGTTCCTGTTGGAAGAATGAAACTCTCAAGCGGTTGAAGTTCTTCATTCCAAGCGTCCATTTCTTCACACAAGCGATCTGAATCATTTTGGTCTAACAATACCATATATTCTGGAATCTGTTCTGGAGGACAGGCTAGTTCAGCCCCTAAATCGAATAATTCACTTTGTAGACGACCTAAGGCCTCCGAACACACTCCTTTTACGCGGCGTACGGTTATTCTTTCACCACCATCTGGATGTGTCTCCGGAATACGATTGGATTCCATTAATGCCACACCTAACAATGCGTTAACCTCGTCGCATGTTCCTACAATTTCAATACGAGCGTCACTCTTTGGAACTCTGCTACCATCGACTAGTGAAGTTTCACCTAAATCGCCGCCGCCGGTATGCACCTTCGTGATTCGGACCATGTGCACCCGAGGTCATGCTTCAACAAGAGGTCTGCGGCCGTTGATGCCAGTATCAAGAGGATGCCACCACTCAATGTCTTCTTCACCTTCAGACCAAGAGTATAGGACAAGATAGCCGTCGACTACGCCATGCCATTCAAGGTGCCCTGGGTCAAATCCAGCTATTCTAGCACCTAATTTTTCAAGAGAGTCCCCAATTCCTTGCCATTCTTTTACCAAGTCGCCTAATTGTTCGGCGACTTCAGCCACGTGTTCATCATGAGGAGGTAATTCTTCTACAAGCACTTCTAGCTCTTCAGTTAAGTCGTGAGCCTGATCTTGTAGGGCCTGTAAAGAATACAGTAATTTCTTTGCTAGAGGCAATTCATTTCTCGCTTCTTCGATTGTAACAACTTTCGAACCATCAGGTATTGCCAATAATGCCATTTCATCAAGCAACTCCGTCAGACTCATCGGTTGGCCTGCAAGTGGTGGT
>JAACDL010000197.1 GCA_009936765.1 Methanobacteriota archaeon | reverse complement strand
CCTTTACGCTGTGAACGCGCTCTCTTGTCCCCAACCTTTGGTCCTCGCTTCTGAGCTTCTTTCTCATTATTGCGCTGATCCTTTTGCATTTGTCTCCATTGACCACCAATGAGTTGGAGAATCTCTTCCTTGGTAGTTGCACCAATCGATTCGTTTGCTCCTTTCTTGGAAACCCATAGGCGCCCTTCCTTACCGTGGGGCCTGTTAGGATGTGAAACTCTTTCTTCGCGCTTGACCTTCTTGAGACCTAATGCTCTCGATGCAATGAATAGCCCCTCAAGGTCGGGTTTGAGTACGCTAGAATCTCGTGGAACACGGCGACCACTACGACGACTAGACTTGGCATTGAAGTAACCAGGCCAGACTGCGATGCGGTCAGGATTGTGGTCCATGTCAACCCCTCAGTGGGTGGTTGGCTTTGAACCCATTCAAAGGACAACACCGTTCAGGACGCCATCGTGTCCTGGACGAGAAGTAATTCTAACGTGTCCCTTATCGGTCTCAACAACTGCACCCTTGGTTAGGATGTTACGACGAATGTAGTTTGGATTTGCGTCATTTTTGATGACGTTGGTAATCGAAGCAACGGAGGACTTTCCGTCCTTTCCGTTAACTGTACAGCGGTTGTCAGATAGAACACGAACTAGTGTGTTTCCACCGGTCTTACGGTAGATTTTACGCTTAGGTTCCCCGATGAGAGCAAATTGCTTCTCAGAGGAAATTTCAGTGCTGCGCTTTCCACGAGAAGGAACGCGACGTCCACCAGTTGACTTACGACGAGAGATTCCGTGCCACTGTGCCATATTATTGTCTCCAGCGATTCGGCGACCAGCCGTTCATATTTGAAGGGTATGCATCAAACACAGTCTGCAGACTGGGTGTCGATACAGGCTCCATCGAGGTACAGAGAGGCGGTGACAGCATCTCCAGCCACTAATGGCCCAACTCCGGCAGGAGTCCCTGTGAACAATACATCTCCCTTCATTATCGGAGCCCAATTAGACAATTTGTCGATTAATTCTCTAGGCGTCCAACTCATTTCAACAAGTGAACCTCTTTGAACCTCATTTCCATTGATTTTGAGACCATATTCTGCATTAGGATTGTACTTGACCCAGTCACCTATTACTGTGCTACCTGCAAATGCTTTGGCTTCAGCCCAGGGAAGACCACCTGCTTTGAGGCGATCTTGTACACTCCTCTTTGTTAGGTCCAAGCCCAAGGCCATCTCTGTTGGCATCAAATCATCTCCTAATTTCAGAACTAGTTCAACTTCATGATGCACGTCGCCCCCACAAGTGTCGATTTGTCCAAAACTAACAACGCTAGAGGTTGATTTCAAGAAGAATACCGGTTCCTGAGGAATTGGATTCCCTAACTCCTCAGCCTGTTTAGGGTGAGTTCTGATGGCACACCATACGTCCATGCTATCCCGAAGAGTGCCAAGCACATCAAACCGAAGGGTCAAACCGGAGAATCCCTAGGGCCGTACATGGCCAAGGATTGGCAAATCAAGAAGAGGCGTCCTGTTCGAAGGAAGAACATTGCACCCCTTCTCAAAGATTTGGAAGAAGCTTTGGGAATCGATTTGGCTGTTGACGGAGCATTTTTGGAGATGGCTGATTATGGCCCATGGAAGATGGTTTTAGTCGACAGAGTGCCACTGGCGGTTGAATTGATGAGCCCTAGTGATGAAAGAGTTGTATTCTTAACATTACGAGGATTCCTTTCTTATCCTTGTGAAAAGAGATTTGTCGAGGTTGATCACGGTGCAATACCCTTCTTGATGAAAGGAGCAGATTGTATGGTAGCAGGAATTCATTCTGCTGACGAGGATATCGTTGATGGAGACTTGGTATGGGTTCGAGACCAAACCCATAAACGCCCATTGGCAATAGGATGGGCCACCAAGGGTGGGTCATCCCTCATTACTGAAGTAAAGGGTAAGGGACTAAAGAATATACATTGGGTAGGTGATGAGTTATGGGAGATGGAATTATGAGAACTAGAGTCCTTGTTTGTATTTTGATGAGTTTCGCCTTAATTAATTCAGCCTCCGCTGCTGGTGTGGAGGGCGGAGTAAATGTCGAACCCGTTGTTGAAGATACTATTTTCAATGCAATAACCCATACTGAAACCACTCATGATTTGGAAGATTGGGAAATTACGATGACCCTAAATGATGCGTCATACAACAACAATACTACTTTCACTCTGACTACTCAGATTTGTAACAATGATGGTGTATGCTTACCTCCTGAAGAGGCTACTCTACTTACTGGTGATGATAGAACATTTACATCTGCAGTTACTACAATCGAAGACCACACCTATGTGAATTGGAGAGTCAAAGCTACTTACACTGAAGACAATGATACGACTGAAATGTTCCCCGCATCTGGATTCTACAAGACTTGGTCGGATTGCTGGTTAAACGATGGTGAATGGGGCGGAGATGGATGTCCAGAAGATGCAAGCGAGGAATCTGATGAGATGCCTGGACTAGGAATCATGGCAACTGCTGGAGTGATTGCAATCGCTGCAATCATTCGCTACAAATGAATTCTACTAGCCTTTCAATGAAGCGCTTTTGCTCTGGTCCATAATCTGTGATTGTAACAGTAACCCCTTCTGGTTTTAATTCACCATTAAGGAAGCCTCTACGATTGATGTCTGAGGCGACCAAAGGTAAATTTTTAGCCACTAGAACGAATAAAATCCCTTCATCATTAATCTCGATATTCATTTCATCACATATCGATTGCTGAATCAATGCAAGCAGTTCTTCGGGCGATTCGCCCCCTCCATATGCAGAAAGGAAACCGAGATCTGTTTCATTCTGCTCAATAAGATGGTCTAATCCTCGTCCACTCATCTAAAACCCTCATAACGGTGTTTGGATGAAATTCCAACCTACAACTTGCCCATTGGTTGCATCCATGGCTAGAGAAAGAGAATTGTCCCATTCTCCAGATTGCCAAGAGCGAGTCATGTCTAGTGTCGTTGCACCAGTATCTCCAGAGTTTAGACTATTCAGCCAGTCGGTATAATCACCGTCTGGAGTTACAATTAGGTGACCGATTCTTGTTGTAGAATGATATTCACCGTTTGAATTGAAGAAACCATCATCACCGGTTAGTCTTGGATACCTCATGGAATCTGCCAAATCTTGTTCAAGCATACTCAAATTAAGCGCTGAAGGAATATCATTCCGGCTGTGCGCTACCGAGTTATCGTAACTTCCGTGTTGGAGATAGTCGCAGTTCTGATCACTAGGCGCCCCGAATACATCGATTAGAACCCAACCCGAAGTAGGAACATCACTAACATAGGATAAATTCCATTGTGTGGCTCCTGTTTGATTGCTAGGGCCATCTCTTGCCCTCCAAATATATCCGCCATCATCAAGGGTTGAAGTTGCAGCTACTGCCTCATCTACAAAACCACCATCTATACAATCAACTGCCATCTCAAGAGTGTGTGCCCTCAAACTGCTATTATCTGGTAAATGCAGTCCATTACTGCCCCAATCAGATAATTGTGAAGTTGTTGGAACATAAGCACCTGCATTTGGAACTGAAGAGTAGCTTCTGCCCATGTCAAGTAATTTGTCGCCGCGCTTCAAAGTATCCTGAGACATTTCCAGTTTCAAACTCAGGGAACCTTCTGGTAGGACAATATCTGCAAGTTGTTCACTGAATGTTCCACAGGACGAGGTATCCGCTTGATCACCGGAGATTGTGACGTCTACATTCTGTTTGATAGCCCAAGGTGATTCCTCGTCAACCCACATTGTAATTCGGGCACTACCAAAGCAGTTGTCACGAATTTCTCGATGTTCTAAGGTGACTTTCCACATCTCTTCTCCACCGACCTCGTCAGGTCCAATCACGTTCCATTCCCAACCTAGATGAGTGCCATTTGCTCCTTCTTGGATCAGAGTAGTACCTAACATATCTCGAACCTCTATCGGTGAAATTACAATCGCAACACCTGGTGCGACCTCTTCGAGTAAACCGAGAACACCGCCAAGTCCGAACGACATAGTTGTGCCCTGTCTGTAATCTCCGTCTAGATTTAGTTTCCAATCTGCTTCGGTAGAGATGATGTCTCTTTCTGAAATCTCAGTCCATGATTTGGTATTGAATTCTAAAGTTCCACCAACTCCTGCTGCAATATCGCTGCATTCATTTGGAGACAAGATTTTGTGTTTGTATCGAGATACTGTTAGCGAATCAAAGTCCCTTGTCTGTACTTTTTCAACTGCTAGCCAATCTAATCCATAGGCCCCTTTTGCTTGAACTGCGCCCAGTAGTGTGTCATCAGATTCCAATTCCAATTGGTTACGATTACCTTCTGTAACCGAAGTGGTTCCTTTACCAGCAAACTCCAATTGGAGACGGCAAATATCTTCTTCATCTGTTTCGATATTGTCCAGTACTAAGTCGATGTAGCCTTCTGTGGCATCTAAATCACCGTTTAGAACGGTGTAACCCATGGAATCCCCATAACGCAAATCATCTGCAGTGAAAGGCTGTAACTGGTTGTTTGCATACCAATACCAACCACCTGAAGCTACTAAAATTGCTAAGATTACTGCTGCTACTTTGGGATTTTTAATTTGCTCCATAAGAGTCAATGAATTATTTGAGGATTTATATTCACTTGGAGTCGGCTCTACGACTTCTTCAATAATTTCTGCTTCAATGAACTCTGCAACAAGAACCTCTTCTTCCTCTTGCGGTTCCTCTTTCTCTTCCTCGGTATCATCGATCTTTGGTAATGGGACGGTTTCAACTTCTTCAAGTGAAATTGAATCTTCGTTGAAAAGGCGATTCAATCTATCGATTAAATCCGCTTTACGACCCGTTATAGAGAGGCCGTTCTTTTTGCACATTTCCTTCAATTCGGACACTGTGTGCGAGGAAGAGACATACGAACTAGACTCACCCATCGAATAGTACGGGAACTTCACCCTCTTTCAAGGATGGGGCTAGATGTGGCCCTTTAGGGCCATTCAAGCATCTTACTCTACATGCGGTACGTATTGTCCTTCACTGAAAGTGTAAACCGTCTGGTCATAAGTCCCATCTGGCAATTTACGGAAGTACCAGCCGTCTCCTTGATCTTCATAAACGCCTTGATCAGTTTCTAGCGAGGCGACTGGTTCCGGCTGAATTTCTTCAACTACCGCAGGTGGACCTTTAGGACCCGCCGCAGGAGGTCCAGTTGGACCAGAAGGAGGTCCCGATGGACCGGATGGCGGACCAGTTGGGCCGCCAGGAGGACCGCTCGGCCCTGCGATTATTCTCTCAGATGCAGTCTGTGAAAGAACGGCTTCTTCGAGTGAAGGTTCAGCCTTAGGCTCGATTAGACTCTTGACGAGTTTCCCGTTCTTTTGAGCCCCGATAAACGCAAAGCCAGACAATGAAAGGCATACTATTCCTACTAATGCCAGAGGTAATTGAGTAGGATACATGTTGATTGTAGTTTCAACATTGATTCCTTCAAAATTCTGATTGTTTGATTTGCTGACCGCAATCTGAACGCAATAAATTCCGGGGTCTACATTGAATTCAATATCATAACTTTTCGATTCAACGGGATTCTCGATGGAGTAGAAACTATTTGGATGGCTAGAATTTCCTTGTTGAAGTAATAATCTCTCTTTGTTAAGAGACCCGTCTGTTGAATCGCACCCCTGTGGATTCTCTATCATGTAAACATCAATACTTTCGATATCAGTAGGTACTGATTGGACTACAACTTCAATCTCAACTGCAATATCAGAAAATCCTTCACCTGGAGCATCCATTCCCCATACATCAATAGTCTTGTCAATCGAACCAATTCCTTCGTCGACATAGAGAACTGTAGTCATAAATGGATATAATGCAAATCCGAAAAATAGAGCTGCCAAACCAAGATACATGAACACATTCCATCGTGACCGCTTGAGTGCTTCTTGACGCTCTTCGATAGTCAACTCCGGAACTTCTTCCTCTTCAGAAACAACCATTGGTTCTTCTGCGACATCATCGGTCATGGTCGGGCCATCACTATTCAGAACTTGAATTGAACGATTGCCGATTTTTAGCAAAGGACTGAAAAAGGTTAGGTTTTCATCTAGTAACATGACAACTAGACTTGCCGTATTGTCGCGAGGTCCGCGACTATACAGTACAAGACGTTTAGTTGAAGAAGCAAGAATACGTGATGTTGATGTCGCTGTATTAGATCCAATGCAATTCTCATTGTTCGTTGCAGAGCAAGATATTGGTATTCTACACAAGGGTCAAAAATTCGATTATGATGCAGTGATTCCAAGGATTGGCCACTCGATTACCAAACATGGCGTTTCTGTTTTACGACACCTTGAGCAACTCGATGTTTGGACAGCAAATTCGAGTCAAGGTATTTTGCAAAGTAGAGATAAATTACATTCTTCTCAGATTCTAGCAAGAAATAGAATCCCAACTCCGAGAACTGCTTATGTTCGTGACATGAAAGACATAGAAAGGGCGATTGAAGCGGTTGGTGGCCTTCCAGCTGTAGTCAAGGTTACACAAGGAACTCAAGGACAAGGCGTATTCCTAAGGCATACAATTCATGAAACACGCAATCTAGTTCAGGGCTTGTTAGTCACAGGTAAAGCCGTTCTGATTCAAGAATACATAGCGGAAAGTCACGGTAAGGATATTCGCGCTTTAGTGGTGGGCGGCAAGGTTGTAGCTACTATGCGAAGAAAAGCTAGAGGGCGTGAATTCCGTTCTAACTATCACCTAAACGGTACTGTCGAAAAGGTAGAAATTAGTGACGAATATGCAGAAGTTGCGTGTCGTGCCGCAAGAGTTCTAGGATTGAATGTTGCTGGAGTGGATCTTCTCGAAGGTAACGAAGGCCCATTGGTTTTGGAAGTTAATTCATCACCTGGACTTGAAGGGATTGAGAAGGCAAGCGGAGTGAATGTTGCTGGAGCGATTATTGACAACGTATTGTCTGAATGTGATTTCAGTGAAGTAAACGTGGACCAATTGTTGAAAACAATACCTGGTCAAGGCGTTCTTTCAGTACACCTGAGGAATCATCCACATCTAATCGGTTCCCCGATAAGTGAGATTTTCAATGGGGAGATGCCTGTTTTCGCTTTGTCTAGAGCAGGGGATCTGATTTGGAACCCCGAGCCTGAATTGCAATTGCGATTCCGTGATTCATTGATCTGTTACGGAGACTTAGCACAATTGAGAGCGAGTGTCAAGCGACCCCTTCTCGACATACCACCGGTTTCAAATGCTGAAACAGGCGAATCTGATGTTTAATCTCAAACATCTGGTTGCTAAACAACGTAATGCGTTCACTCTTCAACTGTTGCAGTGTGTATTACCACTGGTAGAATCGGGCGATCGTTTTGACCGGTTTCCACTTGAGAGATTGTTGTTATGTGTTCACAACCCTCTGTAACTTCTCCGAAAACAGAATACTCGCCATCTAGATGCGAAGGGCTACTATCTCCAGGTACTATGAAGAATTGCGAACCTGCAGAATTAGGAGCATTGGTTCTCGCCATTGAAACCGTACAAGGGAGATGCTGAAGACCAAGATCAGCCTCTAGAGGAACTGTCCAACTTTCCTCTGATGAACATTCGGATTGTTCTGCTTCTTGACCATTGCAATAACCATACCAATTTGCAGCATAGCCTCCGGTTCCATCATGATTCTGGAAGTCTCCGCCCTGAATCATGAAATTATCGATTACTCTGTGGAAAGTAACATTGTCGAAATTCCCCTCCATTGTATGTGTCTTGAAATTATCAGCATGTGATGGCACCAATTCGTCATAGAGTGTGATTACAACGGTATAGTATGCTTCAGCATCTTCGAAACTTGAGCCATGGTATATTTCCAATGTAACCTCTGTGCCATCAGATAGTTCAGGTTCAGCCGGGTCATCATTATCGAGACATCCTGCCGATGACATCATCAAGACACTCAAGATACAAACTCCAAATCAGCGCTTGTTGGTAACTACTCTCTCCATGGTTCAACGTAAACCATCATGATATATGTTCTCAGCGGTATAATCATTCAACAAAAGATTTGGAAAATCTATTCTTCTTCAAGATTCGATTTTCTATTTTTGATTCGAGGTAAAATTATCCACATTACTCCAATCATTCCTGTATAAATCAAAACATATTCAATCACTGGGTTTTCGTCCAAAAAGGGCTCTGTGCATTCAGAAACTCCACGCCACCAAGTATCATTCGGAATTTCTTCACCAATGATGAAACTGCTCCCTAGCAACGGAGTTGCAACTGTTACATTCCTTTCAGCTCCTAGTGTTGATACTAATTCCATTGGCTCATACCAGTGGTGTAGAGATAATTCATACTTAGAAATATGAATTGGGAGAATTACTGACGCGTTTAGATCAATACCCGCTTGGATAACCTCTTCAGGCAACATGTGTATCTGCTGCCAAGCAACATTGTACTGTCCTGAATCTAAGAAAGCAAGATCAAAGGGACCATATCTCTCGCTGATATTTACAAATTCATCCATATATCCAGTATCCCCACTAAAGTAGATACTTTTGTCATTGAAATTAAAGACCCATGACCCCCATAATGTGCTGTGACTGTCGCTCAAACCTCTACCACTAAAGTGACGAGCAGGAGTAAGTGCTGCTTGCAAATCCTCGGTCAGGTTCACTTCATCGTACCAATCTAATTCCTGGATGTTTTCTTCATCTATACCCCATTCCAATAAGTGGTTTTTGATTCCTAATGGAACTAAGAAACCTGAATCTTTGAGTTCTTTTACTGTATCCATATCTAGATGGTCATAATGGTCATGAGAAATGAAAACATAGTCTATTTTTGGTAAGTCCTCTAGACTGTATGAATTTTCATAAGCGAAAGGTTCTGGCCCTAGAGAGAGAGGGCCCGCACCCGAATCACTGAACACTGGATCTGTAATTATACTGAGATTATTTGACCGTATCAGAATTGTCGAATGGCCAAACCATGTCACACTTATTTCGCCATCTTCTAAATCAATTAAATCAAATTTTTCAGAAGGTAACTTCTCATTAGGCGACCTACAATCATCACTAACTAGGTAATCACCTAACAAATCCCAAGTCGATACATCGTCAGACTGCATTGTTGTTGGATTAAGATTTTCAAAAATTCCATCTTCGAAATTTGGTGAATCATGCGAAGAAGGTTCAGCACCAAAATCTTCTGCAAAATTGACTACTATTGCTGTAGACAAAACCAATAATGCAACTAAAATTACTATTATGAAGGACAATAGTTTGAACTTTCTTTTGAAACTAGGTTTTGCAAAACCTGATTCTTTTTTACTGAACAGTTTGGTCTTAGTTAGAAGTTTCACTGCTAACCAGAATATCGCAATTATCACAAGCAAAATGTTCAATGAACGTAAATTGCTTCCCTCAAACCAAAGAATTGTCGATAATACGACCAGAATGTACCCTAGCAGGTCGTTTCCTGGTTTGAAAAAACTGGCAAGTTTGGTGTTCAAGTTATCTGTTGCTTCTACAGGTGAACCTGTTAGGCTAGACATAGTAATCCCAACTTAAAATCGAGTTCACATTCGAACTTTCTTTCCAGTGATTTTTCTCCATATTCTCTGAAGTGGATCGTAATATCTGTCTACAACTCTTTCTTTCAACTGAATAATTGCATCATCAGTAATTTGGATTCCTGCAGGGCATACTTCAGTACAACATCTTGTGATGTTACAATATTCGATTCCAAACTCCTTCTTAATTTCAGGAATACGGTCTTCTTCATCGAGAGGGTGCATTTCATATTGCGCTAATCTTACAAGGTTTCTAGGTCCTGCGAAATCATCGAATAATTGGTGGTCTCTAAGTACGTGGCAACTGTTTACACAAAGGAAACACTCGATACATTCTCGGAATTGTTGTACTCTGTGAGCTTCTTGCTGATTAAACTCCCAGTCTTTCTCATCTGGCCCTTTGATTGGCTTGATCCTCTTAGCAACATCATAATTCCATGAAACATCAGTAACCAGATCTTTGATGTGCGGGAATGCTTTCATTGGACGTACTTCGATTGGCTGTCCTTCAGGCGTTTCAGCGACAACATCTGACATACGAGTCATACACATTAAGCGAGGGCGGCCGTTGATTTCGGCACTGCATGAGCCACACTTACCTGCCTTACAGTTCCAACGAACTCCGAGGTCCGGTTCCTGTTCATACTGAATACGATGCATACAATCCAGGACAACCATTCCTTCATCCAATTCAAGATCGTATTCTTCTAATTCTGCATCTTCGCCTTCTCCACGAAGTACCTTGAATTTCTGATTCTTGCCTTTGAGTGACATTAGTTTTCGCCTCCCTGTTCTGCTGCTCTTTCAGCAATCATTGACTTGACTTCATTGATTGTTTCTTTGAGATCATCTCTCATTTCTTCAAT
>JAACDL010000196.1 GCA_009936765.1 Methanobacteriota archaeon | reverse complement strand
ATAGAAGCCGTAAACTGAATTTAATCGAACATGGTTTCAGACTGCCTTCAGCAGCTGATAACCGTCCTCTAAAAATCAATGAATTCCAGAGTTTAATTCCTCAGATGGTTTACGTCAGCGCAACTCCAGGTGAGCGGGAGTTGCTACACCTCTGTGAGATAACAGGCCAAGATGCACCTATGGGGTTGAGGCATGTTGCAGGGGGCGGTGGTGTAGAAGAGCCAGAGTACGCAAAAAAGCATCCTGATTCAGAGAGTATGTACGACATGCTCCAAATGATTGAAGAAATTCCACGAATGGAAATCAGACCTACAGGTTTACTAGATCCCACAATCGAAGTACGGGGCACTGAAGGGCAGGTTGCCGATCTATTGTCTGAAATAAATGCTAGAATAAAAGTCGGCGAGCGAACTTTGGTCACAGTACTGACAATAAAGTTCGCAGAAGAGGTTGCGCAATATCTCAACAAGATGGGCATCAAGGCTCACCACTTGCATTCAGAGATTGATACTATTGAGCGAACTGAAATCCTTAATGCTCTCAGAATTGGGCATATTGATGCAATTGTCGGAATTAATCTCTTGCGAGAAGGTTTGGATATTCCAGAAGTTAGCCTAGTAGCGATTTTCGATGCAGACCGGCAAGGCTTCCTTCGAAACGAAAGAAGTCTTCTACAGACCATCGGCAGAGCAGCTCGCAACTCTAGTGGTAAAGTGATTCTTTATGCCGATTCAATGAGTCCTCCAATGACCGCTTCAATACGTCAAACCTTAGAGAGAAGACAAAGGCAAAACGCGCACAATGAGAAACACGGAATCACTCCAGCCACTATTCAGAAAGCCCTCCCAAAGATGGGAAGCGATGTTGACGAATTGATCGCTGGGACCTCTGGTGGGAAGAGATTAGTCGGCTCTAAAGGTGGTCGTAAGAGTGGTGATTGGGCGAGTAACTTGAAGGTAGGCGCAGGGCAATGGACCTCTTCAAACTCGGTCAACAGCAACATTTCACAACCAATTGAAGAAATTGATTATCCAATTGAAGAATTAAAAGAGATGATGCAGCAAGCTGCGCTCGAACTAGACTTCGAAAGAGCAGCCATGCTGCGTGACAAGATTCTAGAAATTGAATCCTCATGACATAGTCATGGGTTTCATATGCGAAAGCCTCACGCATACAATCATGGCCATTGACCCAGAATCATTTGACAGGCCCGTCAAAGATTATGATTTTGCGAATCTAAGTGATCCAAAATCACTGATTGACCAGATGGCTGATGCCGGCGGTTTCACCGCAACAAAGTTGGCTTACGCCAGGGATATCCTGAAAGATATGCGTTCTGAAATCAATGCAGTTGATGGAGACCCAAAAAAAGTGACAAACTGGCTTTCGTTCCCTGCCTGTCTTTGTGCTACAGGAACAAGAGGTTTCTTTGTTGAAGCGATTAAGACAAAAATGTTCAATGTTGTATCTACTACTTGTGGCATGCTTGATCACGACATAGCTAGGGCATACAAGCACTACTACCACGGCGCATTCGAATTAGATGATATTGAATTGGGTGAACATCAACTGATGAGGCTTGGAAACGTAATCGTTCCAAATTCAAGTTATGGAGAGATTATCGAAGCTGTAGTAATGCCTGTATTGGAAGATATACGAAACGACAGACTTGCTGAGACCGGTAAAGAAGGCGCAGATGCTTGGTTAGGCTTTGGTTCAATTCACTTGGTATGGGAGTTAGGAAAGCGAATTGGAACTCCAGATTCGCTAATTTACTGGGCTTACAAAAACAAGATACCAGTTTGTATTCCTGGAATTACCGATGGTAGCATCGGCGCTCAATTATTCATGTTCAGGCAGAAGTATCGCGATTTCCACATAGACACACTTGCAGATGAGCAAGTAATGAGCGACTTGACTTGGGATGTTGAGAAGTCCAATGCATTGATGATAGGAGGAGGTATTTCCAAGCATCACGTAATCTGGTGGAATCAATACCGTGGTGGATTAGATTCTGCAATCTACATTACAACTGCTCCTGAGCATGATGGTAGTCTATCAGGTGCTCGATTAAGAGAAGCGATTAGTTGGGGCAAAATGAGACCTGAAGCGCCTAATGTCTGTGTTGAAGGAGATGCTTCAGTCCTACTTCCTCTTCTTGGTAGTGATTTATTCGGTGAGTGAAAATGAGAACAATCTTTCTGGCATTATTGATGGTTAGCGCATCACTGGCAGGCTGCTTTGGTGATGAAGAAAAGGAAGAGGTCGCTGCTGAAACAGATGTTTGGAGCTTTGACAAACCAGATTTAACCTGGTATCACTTTGCTAATGCAGAAGATGCTTGGGGTAACGAAGAATTCGATTTCGAAGGCCGAAATATGCCATATGAAGCAGTTGGTTCATACTACGGAATTGGAATGTCGACTTTCGAGCCAACAATGGGTATCACTCAAGACGATATGATGATAATGAGCTCCTACGGAAATGGGCCAGCAGGCTCTACTGCCATCATTTCTTGTGATTTAATTGGAATGCACGATGCTTTAGACTACAGTTGTGAAAATGTCTACGACCCACTGCTGCCTATTGCAAATTCCAATGACCCTTACATCTATGTTGACCCATGGACAAGTAGAATCATGAAATTCGATATGCACGCTCTATTGGGTATGACAGTTGAGTGGTCGGATGATGAAGGAGCGAGTTGGAATGGCCCTAGTGTGGCAACACAAATTTACTCTGTTCAAGATCACCAAACAATAGCAAGCAGCAATATGCCTGCACTTTTCCATCCAACAACATGGATGTTCTGCATCAACGGAAACTGGCCTAGTCCACTATGTTCTTCCAGTCAAGATGGAGGAGCAACTTGGGGGCCTGAATTAGAAGGTGCACCCCAAGGTTGCCAATCCGGTGGATTAACTGCGCACCTTGTTGGTAGTGTTGATGGTAATTTCTATCGTGGTAATATTGGATGCACAGGAGATTCTGATGAGGACGGGTATCCGGATGGTTATTCCATTTATCGAACCACAAATGCAGGATTAGCCTGGACTGAACACCCTCTTCCTACATCGGAGTCTGGAACAGCAAATACTTGTAATGCTGAAGAAGCTCAAGTAGAAGTCGATAGTGAAGGAAATGTCCACGCAATGTGGATGGGTAAGGATAACATGCCATACTGGTCATATTCCGTTGACCAAGGTAATACTTGGTCGAATGCTACAATGATCGCTCCTCCAATCAATCTCTCAGGTACAGGATTCCCAGTAGTTGTAGCAGGCGATGCTGGAACTGTAGCATTCGGTTATGTGGGTGAGACTGAAGGTGATGAAGAAACCTGGAATGCTTACCTAACCTATGCAACCGATGCTTTCAGTGATAATCCATTATTCACAACAGTTCAGTTGAATGTAGAAGGAGATCCAATCGATATCGAGACGGACTGTGGATACAACCGATGCGGTGGACTTGGTGACTTCTTAGATATCAGAGTCGATGCATATGGGCGTACCTGGTTCTCCCTATCTCATAACATAGCAGACATAGGAATCTTTGGAACTTTCAGCACAGGACCAAGTCTACGTGGAGAGACCATCACTATGCTTCCAGATATGCCACTAGGTGGCCAACAGACTCTTTGATTTGATTACTTGAATTGGCCCAGAATACGTGGGTAGCGT
>JAACDL010000195.1 GCA_009936765.1 Methanobacteriota archaeon | reverse complement strand
GTCCACATCATTGGCCCAGCATACGTTGGACCAAATGCGATTATTCGACACGGCGCTTACATCAGAGAATATTCTTGGATATGTGCTGATGCATTAGTCGGGCATGCAAGTGAAACCAAGCACAGTGTTTTGCTACCGGGAGCCAAAGCCCCACACTTCAATTATGTTGGAGATTCTGTACTTGGGCCAAATGTAAACTTAGGAGCTGGTGTGAAACTCTCGAACCTTAGAAACGACGGTGGCGAAGTTCATGTTAGAATTGAAGGAGAAAGAATTGCGTCGGGATTAAGGAAATTCGGAGCAATAATTGGAGAAGGTTCGCAATTAGGTTGTAATGCGGTAACTAACCCAGGAGTTGTTCTTGGAGCAAGATGCATGGTTATGCCAAATACTACCGTCACTGGAATCTATGATTCTGATTCTAAGATTGGGTGATTCCATGCTATTCGGGACCGACGGGATTAGAGGTGAAGTCTCCAATTCCCCCGTAGATGACGAAGATGATGTTTCGCAGTTAATCGAACAACGATATATCTCAACTAGACTAATGCGCTTGGTTGGCGAGGCATTGTCGAGGATTGTTGAAATTGGCTCGAATGTCATCATTGGATGGGACAACAGGCCCGATAACCCCGATTTAGTGTCGTCACTAACTACGGGTTTGCACCTTGGTGGATGTACCGTAACTCACGGTGGCGTATGCGCAACACCTGCACTTCACAACGCACTTTTAGAAACAAAATCTGCGCTTGGATGTATGATTACTGCAAGCCATAATCCTGTGACTGATTCTGGAATCAAAGTTTTTGATTCGTCCGGTTTCAAAACTAGTCCTGAGTTAGAGAGGGAAATTTCAGAGTTAGTTATCCAACTTGCTGCTGAAGAAAGGGAGGTGGATTTGATCCACCAACAAGAACTATCTGAGCCTGATTCTCACTTCAACGCTGATTTAGCACACCAAGAATTGCTGGTCGTTAGAATTGCAGAATTTTCGGGATTGTTTTCTTCCCCCGCCCACATCGAACTTGTAGTAGACTCTTCAAAGGGGGCTGCCTCTAATTGGCTCGCTTCTTTTCTAAAGCAATACGGAATCACCGCTACTGAAGTATCTGTAAATGCCAAGGCTCTGAATGACAATTGCGGTGCTGGTGAGTTATCCCCTAGTGATTCTTGGACTTGGGCTGAAGCTGCCAATAGTGAACATGTTCTAATCAATTCGCTTACACAAAGGCCTACGGGAGAAATCATAGCCGCCGCTTTGGATGGAGATGGAGACAGATGCTTGCTAATTCAATCAACTGAAACTGGATGTAGAGTTGTAGATGGTGATGAAATGGCTGACCACATTTTGAGATCTGCAAAGGGTGATTGGCACCTTGCTGCAAGCATCGAGTCCGACCTTGCACTGATGTCTTCCCTAGATAGACTCCGGGCGAAGGTCGATTTTTCGCAGACTGCAGTTGGAGATAGGTGGCTATCTCAAGCACTGAGGGGTAGTTCTTGCAATGTCTTGGGAGTGGAAGACTCTGGGCATTTGGTAATGTCCGCACCTAATCCTAATGGAGGAAGGTGCTTGGTCGGAGATGGCGTTGCAAGTATGCTAATTGTGCTATGTGCAATGTCCTGTAAAGAGAGGGTTGAACCGTTTGAAAGGGGGTTCAAGCAACGTACTTCTATCAAAAACTCCGTTCGTTCAAGATGGACTGGCAATAACGCTCTAGCAGATACTGTCGAACACATTGCTACTTCGAAACTTGGACCCATGAAGCGGCATGGACTAATTGGTGAAGCGAACCTTATGTTGTTAGAAATTGATGGCATTTCAATCGGAATTAGAAACTCTGGCACACAGGCTAAAACCAATGTATCTCTAAGAATATCGCCAGGTTTCAAATATTCCGATGCAGTTGAATCTGTAGAACAGATAATTGCAACACTCAGAGACACTCTCGTCGACTAAGTTGTAGCGATTTGTTGTTCAAACTTCTGACCTAGCCATGTTACAAGGCCGAGTAGCACGGCTGTTGCAAGCAACATAATCAGAATCATTAATTCTGTAGCCCCTGCTAAAATCAAAATACCTGCAATAATCCAGGCTAATAGCAAATCAAGCGCACCGAATACACGCCAAGCTCTCCTAAGTGTAATCACTCCGATTAGCCATGAAGTGGTTGAAACTGCCAAAACTGCGACCATCATCAATACCGTTGTTTGCTCGTATTGAGAAAAGGCCCCTGCTGGTATGAGTAAGTGGCCAAGCCAAAGACCGGTTGGTATCCAAACTTCATTCTTCACTACCGTACAAGTAATTGCTGTGGCTAGACCGAATAGTCCGATGAGAATAGAAAATATTGCAGTTGTTTCATCCAAGATACCAATCCAACTGCCCAGTGCATGCCAACTGATAGGCAAGAACAGGCCTACTCCCAAAGGAACTGCCGGCTGGATCCATTTTATTGCATTCTTTAGAGCAAATACTCCTGCGACAATTCCCGCTATCCCAAAGGAAATTGAAATTATCATTACCGCCCAAGCGAATCTTCCCGCAGCGCCTCTGTGATCACCTAACTCTCTCTTGATTCTCTCGGATTCTACCCATTCGAATAGAAGTACAGCCAATACTAAGAAAGCCTCCATAGACCATACAGGAATTACCCATGAGTTCTCATTACTGAAAGTTGGAATAAGTTGTATTGTGTCAACTCCCATCAAAGAAGTCAATAGCCTTGAAGAGAGCATTAGTAGAACTATCCCTTCTAGATCGGACGGTATTCTTAATCCGAGATCTTTTCTGCCAACTAATGAAATCACTGCGAGTAGAATTAGTGATCCTAAAAGCACTAACAATTCCCATTGCTGTTCTAATTGAACATTGGAATCTCCTAATCTTCCTGCAATTTGAATTAGTGTCAATCCTGCCATGGTTACAGCAACTGGAGATTCGATTCCCATTATATCTGGCAATTGAAGGTTGACTTGTTCTGCCCTCCATCGAGCAATTCCGATGAACAGAATTGAGATGAAAGAGGCCATTGAAATGGCTAACAGCGATTCGCCACTAATCCATGAAAAGTAGATTCCTACCAGGAGGGTTATTGAAATGAATGAAATCACAATAGTTGGTTTATGGTGAATATCCCCTACAATTAGGTCATATTCTCCAGATGAGGAGCGCCTTCTGGAGCGCTTTTCTTGCTTTTCAGCGAGTTGTAATAACTCGGCATCTATCATGCGTATATTGGATTGAGATTCTGAAACTGCGACTTCCTTTTCGTTTTGTGAGGTTCTGTCAAGATACTTCTCAATCCTTTGATTTCTTTGTGTGACCTGATTAAGTCGCGACCTAATTTCGCCTTGAGCCGCAAGCCATGCCCCAGTAAGAACAAAGCTGATTCCTGCCAATCCAAGTGTTAGGCTATCATCTAAACTAATTGCAGCTAAACCTACTGTGACTAGAACTGCAATACTAGCGATTGCAGAAGGTAGAAGTTTTTCCAATGTTGCAGCCCTAGGCAGGTACAGTCCTCCAACTGCCATGATACTAGCAATAGCGGCCAATCTTAGATTGGTGGTGTCATTTGGCAATATATCACTCCCCGTTAAACTCGATATTAGTGGCTCATCGAGTGCGATTAGCATCATCATCAGAGCGATGAAACCAAGACAAGTTGTGATTAACTTCTCTGGCAATAGCGCCTGATGTGACAGTTTTTGCCCTTGTTCGAGACGGTTAGCATTGTCTTCAGACCAACTAACGATTAGAACAGAAGAGAGTCCTAGAAGTGCGATCCAAATTGCGCCAAATCCAAACCTCCACTGCAAAATTAATGCCGTGATTGACCATGCTACCAAAATCGTCCTTGGAGTACCTTGGTGCCGATCCATTCGCATTGCTACAGAATGGTAAATCAGTATCAGTCCCATAATAGAGGTGATTCCATACCACGGTATCACTCCCGGGTTGCTGATGAAAACGAGTGTTGAAAGAATGGTTATGAAACTAATATTCCACAAACGTAGGTTTCCACTGTCGCGCATACGTGCACTCAATTCTGACAAACCTGCAAGCCTACCTGCTAGATTCACTCCCGTGTCTCCTAGTTTCATATTCAATGGAACTTGAATCCCGATCAACATAAGCATGTACAATGTGAGGTCTGTCTCCGCGATATTAATCGGGATAATATCTACCGAAATAAGACGGCTTTCAAGATTGCTTGTGAACAAGAATAGCCATACCCATGGCGCCAGGACCGCTGTACCTGCTAGTGACGGGGAATCTCTCTGGACTGCCAATACGCCAAGACCCGCCCATACTATGAATTGGCAAAATAACAGAGTGCGAGCAAAGACTGTTTCTTCGGCAGGGATTAGTAGAGTTAGCAAAATTGCCGTAACTATTGAACCAATCCACAATACGTGGTCTGAGACAGCATGTTGGTGATTTAGTAATGCCATTGCTGTAATACCTGCACTAAACACGGCATAGATTGACCATGGTTCTGAGAAAGGAGGCTCTATTACTCCCCTAACCATCAAAATCAGAACTGCTAACATAATAGGCGCTGGCCACAATGCATCACGTTGCAATCTTTCCCAATTCTCGCCTCTCACAACTAGATAAGAAGGCCCAAATGCTGAGATTAGAAGGATTAGTTGTGCGATTGCATAACCGGTTTCTAAACGATTAGAAGCGATTGCAAGTAAAGCACCCACCATACCTAGCCCTACCGAAACCGACCAAAGGCCAGGTTTTCCTAGCCCCATGCCCTTGAATGCTATTGAAAACCAGTTTTCGGCTTCAGCAAACCTTGTTGCCATAATTGCGTTGATTCCTGTAACTCCGAACATCAGTAAGAACAACAGCAACTCGTCTTCGAATGGTATTATATCGATTCCAAATAGTATCCAATCGTTACTGATTGCATGTAAGCCAATCCAGAGATATGAAACAGCGATACCCAGTGATGCAAGGTTTCCAGATTTTCGGAAATATGCTAAACCATGGAGAAGAAGCGTTCCAAGTCCAATCATTACTGCAACGCCTTCTTGGCCGTAAGTTGCCCCTGCTGCAGACCCAAT
>JAACDL010000194.1 GCA_009936765.1 Methanobacteriota archaeon | reverse complement strand
GGTGATTTTGAACAAATTTTAGAAATTAGAAACCAACTGAAGAAAAAGATTGGAACGTACCTCCCTATCAAAATTAATTTTGATTCTGTTTTAAGGCCACAGAAAATAATGAAAATTATCGAAAACGATTCCGAACTGTCAGAACTTTGGAAGAAACTTAAGCAGGGGAAGTAGTCAATACAAAGCGATACGAGTAGTGAACGCTGTTGGTTGATACAGATAACCGACATATCATTTCCACGAAATCGCAAGGGTTCTTGCAAACCCCTCAAGACATTATGGAGAAGTACATTGGGTGTTCAGTCCCCCAGTACAGTCACTACCCTTGCTAACTAAGTATTTCGGGAGGGGTAGGGAATGCTTCTTCCCATTCTTCGTTCTGAGATGTTTTCATGGCAGGTAGGCACATCCAGTACCAGCAGAATAAACCAGTAATTATTCCAGTAGCTAAATCGAAAAAGAAATGTTGTTTTGTTGTCATTACTGAGATACAAAGTGCTATCCAAGCAAACCAAGTTAGAACTTCTTTCCAACCAAATACAATTCTCCAATGCCGTAGTAGCATTACTATCATGAGTGATTGCACGACATGAAGGCTAGGCCAAGCATTGTATGGCATGTCTGTATTATGCATGATGTCTCCGAACCAGAATCCCCAAAACCCTTCTCCTGCCCTAACATCAGATGGGATTTGATCACGAATGTATACCTCTGTTGGAAATATTATGAAAATCAGATTGACAAGCCAAGTCATGACAAATAGAGCTTGATAGAATGCGAACATTTCTCTAATCCGTTCATCACTACTCCTGCCAAACCATGCTGCAGCAGGATAGTAAAGGTACAGTGACAGATAAATTATGAACGTCCAACCAATGAATGGAACCCAAGTGTCAATCGGGAGGATGGGGTCGATTACAGATCTGTCAAAGTAACCCATGATTTGGTTGATTATCGAATAAGGCAATGCCATCGCTGCAAATAGAGTGACAATTGTGTACCAAAATATCCTCTTGTTTCCTCTTTCACGCCAGTGGGGTTGCCAGAACTTCCACGGGCGCATGAACATGGCCTTGCCAATAGTTCTCACTTTTCAGACAATCGGGCTTCCACAGTTCGGACACGCTTTCCAGGTCGGTTGTAAAACCGTCCCGCATGAGCAAACCTTTGCCGAGGAATTAACTCCGCCAGTGCGTCCGACATCAACTGCCTTCTGAGCAGTTTGTTGTCGAAGCATCTCTTGCATAACTTCTGGTGTCAATGCGCCATTCTCGGCCGCCATCTCCATCATTTTTTGTTGGAAATCATTTTGACTATCCATTCTCTGTTGCTGGAAGTTTTGTTGGTTTGCAATACGGTCAGCCTTCTTTGCTTGGACTTGAGCAAACATATCCATTGCACGTTTTGTTTTGGCATCTGCTTCATCAACCCGAATCTCCATTTTGTTTCTTTCATAGTTAATTTCAGAATCCCATTTCGCTTCTTGTGCTCTTAATTCCTTTAATTCAGATTCTAATTCTACAGTCACCTGGCCTCTTGCTTTAGCACGAGCAACATTAGTTTCAACTTCGATTCGAGCAAGAGTCAGAGCTTCAGTCTGAGAGAAATGCGCCAACTGGGCTTCTACATTAACCTGATTCCCATCCATTTGTGCTTGGACTTTTGCTCGGTGTTCTGCAACTTTCTCCATGTCGGTAGGGTTAGTAATTGGGAATGCTTTGAGCATAGTGAAACCTAGGTTTGAAAGTAGATTCCGCATTTCAGATTCTGCAGTCATCTCAAATCTTTCGAGGAACATTGCACCTCTCAAGTCAGCAGCATTAGAACAGGTTGCTAGGCATGGAGTTACTACTCTGGCTCTAACTTCTGTAGCAATAATTCCTATCAGTCCTTCACGAGTAAGTGTTGGGTTATTGTTAGCAAAATAATTTAACAACTTGGGAACATCTTCTAAATTCATTCTGAGTCTCAAATTAGCAAATCCTTTCACGGCTTCACCATTGGCAATTTGCCCCTCGAATGGGATCCAATAGTCCATAGGGCCAGTCATTGCGAAGAGAAGTCTTCTGTCATTCGCAGTCACACCGACTTTATCTCCTAGCCATCTAGCAAATCCACCAGCCATACTTTTCAGCAATGTTTCAGTAAGTATGTCGCCTACTCTTCCGTCGACAATCAATGCACATGCTTCGTTTGGCTTGAGCAGAACCTGTTGTGACGACATTGTCTGAATTTTATCTGCATTAACCAATCTTGCAATTGTATCGGGTGAATCTCTCCATCTGTAATTACTCATCTTTTCACTTCCTCTTTTTCTTACTTTTCAGTCCGGATAGAATATTCATTCGTGCTCCGAAAAAACCACGGCAACTGGTAATCATCTGAGTGGTCTGCATCACTAATTGTTTCGAGTTACCATCTTCAGTTCCCATTGAATGTTCAGAACTGTTTGCAATGTTGACCGCCTTAGTAATCATTTCAATCACTTCATGATCGTGCTTAATCAACTTCTTCAAGTCCTTATTAGAAGGTGAATGCTGTCCTGAAAGGAATGCATGTTCCATCCCAGACGCGGCTTTGTTGACATCTTCACTCAGGTAATCACACTCTTCCATACAGCGTTTTGCGGCTCTGGCCAAACCGATGTTTCCTTCTCGAAATTGCATGTCAAAAATATTTTCCATATGACTGCGGACTCTAGATGTGGCTCTTGCAATCTCTTCACGAATTATTTTGTCGTTTTCAATTCTAGAACCTTTTGTGTACCCATTGTAGCCAATTAATACTAATTGTATACCTCTAATGTAAGGTATTACATCAACTGGAGTCCCAACCATCTAGTTCACTAATACTATTAGGGGCGCACTTCCATATGATGGTAACGGCCATTTCACATAGAAATGACAGAATCAGCAAATTTCTCGGCAACTATTCTGTTATGAGTTACCAATATTGCTGGGCAACCTCTTTGCTTCAATATCGATCTAACATCGCTTACTAATTTCATGGCTAAATCTTCGTCCAGGGAACTGAATGGCTCATCTAAAAGAAGGACTTTTGGCTTAGCTAGCAATGCTCTAGCAAGTGCAACTCTTTGGCCCTCTCCTCCCGATAAAGATGTGACATTACGCTGTTCGAAGTTTTCCAAACCAACTTCCTTTAGTGCACTCTCAATATCTCCGTTCTTGTCACCAAGACGTAGATTACCCTCCACGGATAGATGAGGGAATAGTACGGGTTGCTGGAATATCATCCCAATTCCTCGCATCTCAGTGTCCAGGCTTCCAATATTTTGGTCATTAAGAAAAACAGTTCCAGTATCTGGTTTATCTAAACCACATATGCATCGGAGAAGGGTCGTTTTACCACAGCCACTAGGCCCTGTAATTGCTAATATTTCTCCAGGTTCCAATTCTAAATCCAAATCTGAAAATAATTTTTTTTCGAATGACTTCGAAAGACCACTGCACTTCAACATCAAAACATTCCTCCATCTCTTGAAGGGCGGAACTTCTCCGCCCACGTGAATAATACTAGAGTTGTGCCCATCAGAACAGACGACACGGCGCATGCAGCGGGTGCAGTCAATGAATTGTTGTAGGGAATCGACCTTAACGAATCAATCATTATCGGAAGTGTTGTCCAATCTGAGTTTCTTGTTACGACCCAAGATGCTCCAAATTCACCAAGAGACATTGCCAATGTGAATATTACAGCTACGAGAATTGAACCTCTTAGAAGTGGCAACTTTATTTGGAAAAAACGTCTCCATTTTGATATCCCCAATGTACGTCCGCATTCGTCATATTCAGGATCTATTGCTCGCAAGGCAGGAAGCATGATTCTTACTACGAAAGGCGTAGTTATCATTACATGCGCTAGGGCAGGTGTTGGCCAAAAAGAATAGAAAAACTCAGCATCAATACGAATCATTCCAAGCATTACCCCTAGTCCAATCATCACACTGGAAATCGCAAATGGTAGCATAGTTAGAACATCTAAAAATCTCGCAAAGCGGGGTTTTTCTTTCTCTACATCTAGAATTGTTTGTGCAAGAATCCAGCCCAGTGGTAGTGCTATTATGAGTGTTAAGGTCGCATATCCAAGAGAATTGTATAATGCGTCCCATGCGGAAGTCATTGAATTGCTGCTAGAGAATGCAAACTCCCAGCCAGATGTTTCCCATGTGTGATGGGTGCCAGATGAGTCTGTGTTACGGATTCTGAATGACGCCCAAAATACTGCAATCAAAGGAGATAATGCAAATGCAAGAGCGGGGCCGATGACAGTCCAACCTTTTGGATTACTTTGTTTGACAACTTCCTCGGATACCTGCGGTAGTAATGATTGTCTTTTTTGCTGAAGCCAAGACATCAGGAAAAGTGAAAGAAGTAATATTGTAAATTGTATCATCGATGAACCCAATACGATTTCATTACGCGATATCATATATCCCTCTATACCTGCAGAGGAGCCGATTCCAGCCATCACACTCTCCAGAGTATTATCTCCCAATGTAATCCAACGAACTAGGGCGAAAGATGTGAATGAGAATACGAATGTCATGCACGCTGCTGCGGCAATTGATGGTGCTAGCAATGGCGCCCACAAATGCCTAAATCTTCCCGTTTTACTAGAACCAGCAGGTAGTAATCTCATTTGCTCTTCTAGCCTTGGATCAAGTGTTGAAATTACAGGTTCACAAAAACGTATTACTAGTGCCATATTAAACCAAGCATGAGCAATTATCAATGTTGTAAACCAAGTTGAATCATCAACTCGAATGTTCAGACCAGCCCTACCAACAATGTGTAGGAATCCCATGGCTGCAACAATAGAAGGCATAACAAATGGCATTGTTAGAATGGCTTTTGTGAGTGATTGGAAAGGCCATTTGTACCTGCCTAGTTGCCATGCAATTGGTAAGCCAATAGCGAGTGTAGCCAAGGTCGATGTCAAAGCCTGAATAAAAGTGAATTGAATTACTCCTTGAGAAACATAGTTTTGTCCTAGTGATAAATACCAATCTAATGGATTTGCACCTGCTACCCAAATTAGTCTGTCTAATGCTAACCAAAGAGGCAAGATGACGAGTAATGTATACGCCAATAGAGCGCACGAATTACTTAATCTGATATTCATTTCAGGCATCAACCATCGCTTTATTCCACATCTCTAACCATTCTTCCATATTGTTGGCAATCGTCGTTGAACTGACAACTGCGGGCTCACTTGGAACAACAGAATGGAATAAGTATCCATTTTCTTCAGGTAAGTCATATCCTTCTAAAGCAGAATACATTGAATTCTCGATAGGCATTTTAGAATTAACTTCTGGCGAAAGTAGGTATTCGATAAATGCAGATGCAGAGTCGAGATTACCTCCTTCTAAAGC
Source organism: Methanobacteriota archaeon (assembly GCA_009936765.1). Lineage (GTDB taxonomy): Archaea > Thermoplasmatota > Poseidoniia > Poseidoniales > Poseidoniaceae > MGIIa-K1. The sequence goes on along the minus strand of JAACDL010000194.1, from coordinate 309 downwards.
AGCAGCATATTCGACCTGATGGAAGGATGCTTTGGGTATATCTAATGCTGCAGATTTTGTCCAGTTTCCATTGTACCAAGACTCAACTCCGGGTGAGTGGCAATACGATACAACAATGTGAGCGTCGCCAACGTATCCATCGGTCCACTCGCCATAACCTCCAGTATAACGAGTCTCATATGCTTCTGACCACCCTGTTGTTATCATCACATCATTAAGAGACATCGCGGACCACCAATCTGTCCATTCCGTTTCATTGTCACTATCGGTGGAAAAGTAGTCTGTTGTGGCGGTCATGAAAGCTCGTCC
>JAACDL010000193.1 GCA_009936765.1 Methanobacteriota archaeon | reverse complement strand
TCTAGTGGAGTATCTACAAAGACTTCTACAAACTCATCATTTTCCATCAGATTACGAACCATCATTCTCTCAGATTCAAATGGTGAGATGAATGATGTGATGCAAATTAGACCTGCTTCAACCATTAATTTCGAGGTCTCTCCTACTCTACGTACGTTTTCAACACGGTCTGCTTTTGTAAATCCTAAATCACGGTTGAGTCCATGTCTGACATTGTCACCATCTAGAGAAATCGTATGCCTACCCATGGCTTGCAATTTCTTTTCCAAGATATTTGCAATTGAAGATTTACCAGAACCTGAAAGACCGGTGAACCAAATTAAGCGAGGCGTCTGACTCTTTTGCTCTGCACGGCTTTGCTTAGTAACATCCATTGATTGCCAATGGATATTCTCTGCTCGTCTTAGTGCGAAATCAATCAATCCCATTCCAACAGTATTGTTGGTCATTCTATCAACGATAATGAAGCCGCCCATTGTAGGATCTTCATCATATGAGTCGAATGCGATTCGATTGGACAGTGAGATATTGCAAACTCCGATTTCATTCATGTCGAGGACTTTAGCGGGTAATTCCTCTAAAGTATTAACATCAATACGGTGTTTTAGACGACCCAAAGTCATTGAAGTAGTTTGAGTGCTGGACTTGAGAAGATATTGACGCCCTGGCATCATAGCCGCCTCATCCATCCAAAGTATTCGTGCTTGGAATTGGTCAGCACTACTACATGGACTATCGGCAGCAGTAATTATGTCTCCACGTGAGATATCGATTTCATCTGCAAGTGTTAGCGTTACTGAACGGCCGGCCCCTGCAATTTCAAGATCCCCTTCCCAAGTAACAATCCGCTCGACAACAGATTCCGTTCCACTGGGCAAGACTCTGATTTTGTCGCCAGGTGAAACTATTCCGCTTCCAATAAGACCGGCGAATCCTCTGAATTCTCGGCTTGGGCGGTTTACCCATTGAACAGGCATGCGGAAAGAACGTGATTGTGAGGTAGAAGAAACTTCTACACTTTCCAGATATTCCATAATCGACTTACCTTTATACCAAGGAGTATTATCACTAGCCCCTACAATATTGTCACCTTTCAATGCAGATATTGGGATCGCAGTAATCTCATCCAACTGTAAAGCCTCATCTGCAAATTTGTGATAATCAGAAACTATTGAATTGAAAACTTCCTCTGAATAATCCACTAAATCTAATTTGTTAACAGCCAGAATTATTCTTTTGACACCTACCATTGACACGATAAATGAGTGCCTTCGAGTCTGTGTTAGCACTCCTTGGCTGGCATCTATCAATATGATTGCAACATCTGCAGTTGATGCGCCTGTAGCCATGTTACGAGTGTATTCTTCGTGGCCAGGAGTATCTGCAACAATGTATTTCCTCTTCTCTGTGGAAAAGAATCGGTATGCAACATCAATGGTAATGCCTTGCTCTCTTTCAGCAGCTAATCCATCTACGAGAAGTGCGAAATCTATCTCACCATCTTGAGTTCCAACCCTCTTGGAATCTGCTTCAAGGGCAGCCAAGTGGTCATCAAATAGCATATGCGATTCATACAACATCCTTCCGATTAGAGTTGATTTACCATCATCTACTGAACCACAGGTAATGAATCTCAACAACTCTTTCTGCTCATGAGCAGCAAGATATGATTCAATATCCGTTGCTATGAGGTCACTGACGTGTGCCATCAGAAATACCCCTCTTGTTTTTTCTTCTCCATCGATGCTGAACTATCAAAATCTATTACTCGACCTTGGCGTTCTGAAGTAGTAGTAAGTAGCATTTCTTGAATGATATCAGGTAAAGTGTCCGCTTCTGATTCGACAGCACCTGTAAGCGGATAGCAGCCCAGTGTCCTGAAACGAACAGTCTTCATCATCGGCTCTTCCCCTTCTTTCATTGGAAGACGATCATCATCAACCAATATCAAAACACCATCTCTTTCCACTACAGGTCTAGGCTTTGCTAGATACAATGGTACGATAGGGATGTTTTCCAAATGTATGTACTGCCAGATGTCTAACTCTGTCCAGTTTGAAAGTGGGAATACTCGAATTGACTCTCCGTTGTTCTTTCGTGAATTGTAAAGATTCCATAGTTCTGGGCGTTGGCGTTTTGGGTCCCAATGATGGCTCTCGTTTCTGAATGAAAATATCCTTTCTTTGGCCCTAGATTTCTCTTCATCTCTTCTAGCCCCACCGAATGCCACATCAAATCCATGAGCATCTAGTGCCTGTTTCAGCCCTTGAGTCTTCATAGTATCAGTGTGAACTGATGAGCCATGGATGAATGGGTTCATCCCCATCTCTTGCCCTTCTGGATTGATGTGAACTATCAGGTCGAGACCAAGGTCTTCGGCCATCTTTTCCCTGAATTCAATCATCTCAGAAAATTTCCACATGGTATCAATATGCATTATTGGAAATGGCGGCTTAGCGGGATAGAATGCCTTCATGGCAATATGGAGCATAACCGATGAATCTTTTCCAATAGAATAGAGCATAACTGGGTTTTCTGCTTCGGCAACAACCTCTCGCATGATGTGGATAGCCTCGGCTTCCAATCGTTGCAGATGGGTCATTCTGTCATGCATAAAAGCACCTCAAGCAGACCTACGGGAGTTGACTTCATTCATCAAGGCTGTTATTTCTTCCTTCGGGAGAGCATCGATGCCACCAGCTGTTGCACGGCCTCCACCACCGAACATTGAACATATTTCTCCAATACCTTCATCTCCACGTAGTGAAACTTGCAAAGTATGGCCTTTATCGATTGCGATAACGTGAGGACCAGGCCCTATTGAATTGATTCTGTGGGCCATTACACCAACTACTCGTCGAGCCCATGCTTCGTTGGGCAATAGATAGATACCATCGACTTCTTTTATTGATTCCACATTTCTCATATCATCAGCAAAACCTTTCTTCAATGTCTCAAATGCAGGAGTCTGCAAAAACTTCTCAGGTGTCTTCGATTCTAAGCAAAGGCGCATCAACACATCAGGGTGGAAGTGCAAATCATCCAAATCAGCACCGTATCCATTGTAGTTCAGAAGTTCTCCCAACTCTGTAAATTCGGGTTTTGTAGAGTGAACCGAGAGACCGTCGCCGTGTAGTGCCACTTGAGCCCAGTCAGATTTTACTCTCAAAAAATTCTCAACAATTTTAGCAGTACATACATTTGAGGATGTATCGATATGTGCCTCTAATCCATCTATTGGCTCACCGGCCAGGTGATGATCAAACCAAGTAATCTTGAAACCCCTTTCACATAATTCTCTCGCTCTAGAATGATTTCTAGCAAGTGAAATATCCATGCAGATAATTTCGTCTCCAGATTCAGGAACTATCTTACTAAGTAATTCGATATCTCTCTTGACACCTGTAACTGTATTTCCTTCCAAGCCATGCACTAGCCCCCATTGAACCATTGAACAGATTCCATCGGCATCGCCATTGAAGGCAAACCAGCGCATGTTTGGCCGAGTTTGGCATTTGTCATGAGTGTATTCCCTATTATCGCATTTCAAGGCTGAATGACCTTTTTACTGTTACTTTTCTCGAATTTTTGGAAAACTCGTGTTGCCCTCATCTATATCTATCCGCCATTGACATAATACAATCATGCGCCGAGAAGTGGGGATGGCTCTTATCCTTCTGCTTTCGTCCCTTTTGGTCTTTCCACAAGCTAGTGCGGGCGGTATTGGAAGCGAAGACCCAGGGGTGTCAGACGTGGTCACATGGCGTGTAGGAGACAAGTGGATTTACTCCGGTTATTTTGACCCAACTGTACTCGTTCAGGACGCTGGTGTAGACGCTGTGGTAGGAACAATCAGCGGCGATGCGACTACAACTGTTGATTCAGTAACTGAAGTTGACATCGATGGAGTTCCGACGCTGGTTTACTTAACCTCTTCAAAGGCTGACTTTGACAAAGGCGGTGTGGCCCTTGAAGGATATACTGGCAACCTGTATATTCAATATCAAGTCGATGAAGTTCGCAGGGTTTCAGACCTATCTAAATTATCATCTGATCTGTCTCTGAATGTAAGATATGTTCCCTATGGCATCTCATCTCTTACTCAACAAATTGCGGATATTACAATCAGTACCACATACGACCCGACAAGTGAAAATTACGATTTCCCACTTAGAATCGGAGAAACATGGAACACTTCCTATGTTTCATCTACTGCGTGGTCAGGCTCTTCAGATTATATCACACCATTCCCTCAACCAACTAGTGGTGCGAATCATACTAACTGGGAAATTACAGATACTGGTAAACCGATTAACGACCTTGGAGAACAGATAGGATATGGTGGATGTAATGCATCATACGAACTTACTTCCTATGACGATAATGGAACTGAAACATCCTACGAATGGTTCTGCCCGGAAGTAAGGAATTTTGCGTGGTCTAATACTGAAGAAGATATTGGGTTAGTTATCGATTTCAGGTTGAAGCAATACCTACCTGTTGGTTCCACAGGAGTAGTAGCCAATACCAACCCAGGTTATAGAAATATGAATCTTGATGTGGAACTTTCAACTCAAATTACTGCACTAAATACCCCTATTGAAGTGTGGGCCAACATTACAGACTCCGCAGGTAATCCTCAATCTGGACTGGATGTTGAAATTAGACATGAGGCTGAAGATTTCACTATTAACGCAGTTACTGCAGCCAATGGAAGTGCATGGGCAATGATTTCAGTTGGTGAAGAAACTGATAGTTCAGCTACAACTGTTGATTGGGCAAGTCATGGCATCGTTGCATCTAGCGGTGGGATGTATGGAGTATCGACAATTACTCTAGATGAAAACATAGTCGGCCTAGACTTAGTTGCTGCTTTAGAAAGAGTTAGTATTCTTCGTAATCGTAGTGGTGAAGTTACTACTTTGAACTCTATTTCGGGATACAATGTATTGCCTGGTGACAACTTAACTATCCAATTACCAGTTTACAACCGAGGAATTACCACCAGTATTGCAACTACTACACATATCACATTCCCTGATGGCTACGAAGTAGTCGAAACGCTACCTGCACTCGATCTATACGAGCAGTATCTCTTTGAGATTCAATGGAGTATTGATTCCAATGCTAGTATCGATAATCAAACCGTGATTTGGGAAGTTGACCGTCAACTCTCTAACCCGAATGATGCAGACCAATCCAACGACATTGGAGTTCTACCTATCTTCATTGGTAGTGCTCCTACATATGTTGCAAGCAATCAGAGTGCTTGGACTAACGAAAAAATACTGATCGATGCATCTTCTAGTTTCGATGAAGATGGCGGAGATGTTTGGTGCATGTTCGATATTGAATTCGATGATGGATCATATTCAATGGCTCACCAAAGAGTGATGCGAAGTGGATGTTACATCAGCTGGACATGGGTGGATGATGGGATTTATTCTATTCTTGTGACTGTTAATGACGAAGAAGGCGACTCTACTGAGGAGATTCTTGAAGTTGAAATTTACAACCGCGCTCCAAGCGTTTCTATTCAATCACAGAGAAGTCAAGTGAAGGTAGAACACCCTGTAACTCTGTATGTATTTGCTAATGACACCGACTCAGAAGATGTATGGCCTGGCCTTGTCGACATACATTGGCCCAATGCCAATTGCGATGAAGGATACTATACGAGAATATGCACAACTACTGCATGGGAAGAAGGACTGCAAACATTTACTGCCGTTGGAACAGATGATGATGGAAATCAAACATATGCCACGATAGATATCGAGTTCACGAATATCGCCCCACATGACGTGGCTGTAACTATGTGGGATGAATATGGCAACCTGATTGATGCCACAGGCCAAATGACTTGGCATATTCAAGAAGATCAGTCTGTTGAACTATCTGCACGAGCTGAGGATTCCATGGATGACCTTGAAGGGTTACGATATGAATGGTCGTTTGGAGTAGATACAGACGGAAGAGAATCGAGAATTCCGGCTGTTTGGAGTGAATCTGGCATGCAGACAATTCTGGTCAAAGCTATTGATTCCGAGGGCGAAGATAGTGGCTGGGTTGAACGCTGGATTGATGTTCAAAACTTGGAACCACAAATTGAACCATTACCAGAAGTGATGCCTGTTGCAGAAGGCCAAAGCATTAGCCTTTCAGGTGCAGCATGGGACACATCATCAGACATAGATTCACTAATCATTTGTTGGGATGTCGACCCAGGTTCTGATACAGACGGTATTGGTTCAGCGGACGATGACTGTGATATTGAAGGGACGAACCTTACTTGGTCATGGCAAAATGCTGGGACTTACAATGTCGTTTTCCATGCTACTGATGATGATGGGGCAAGAAACTCTTCAACCGCTTCTGTTACTGTACTGAATCTACCACCTATTATCAGAATGAAGGTTCCTAGTACTGCAATAGCTGGCGAAGTGGTAACTCTTGACGCTTCTATGACTATTGATTCCAATATCGATAGAGAATACCTTACTGTGGTCTGGGATGTAGATTGTTCTGTAGACAGCGACGGTGACGGAATTGTTGACAATGATGCTGATTTAGTTGGGCCGGTAGTCCAATACGAATTCCCGAGATCAGGGAAGTTCACAGTGAAGGCTATTGCATGGGATGAAGAAATACTCAAACCAAGTAGTAAGAGTACAGTCATTGAAGTGGACTCGCCCGATCGAACTGCATTCGAAGAAGTCATTGAATCCCTAACCGGGGATGAGGCAAATCCTTTCATTCAGTTAGTCATGATTGCACTTGTAATATCAGGGCTAGTAATTTTCCTCAAAAAAGGTCAAAAGAAACGTAAATCCGTTTGGGATGATGACGATATTCCAATGATTGAAGCACCTATGGAAGCCCCCGAAATGGGCCTATTTGGAGGTTCAGAAGTTTTCGCTCAAGAAATTGACCAATTGCTTGAATCGCCTCCAATTCCAGAAAATGGATTGCCTCCTGATTGGACAGAAGAACAGTGGGAACACTACGGCCATCAATACCTTCAGATGCAAGATACCACAGACAAACAGAATAAAGAGTAACGGATATACTACGTATATCCATGCGACAGGCTATTCCCATCTTTATTCTCATCTTGATGACTGCATATGGGCCCCTATCAATGATTGATAATTTGGAACTCAAAGAAACCAAATTTGCTGGTGAAGAAGTACCAGGGGTTCATGATGTCCCCGATTGGAGAATTGGAGATAAATGGGTGTATGAGACCCTGTTTGATGTTGCTGGCTTGATACAATCAGCAAATGTTTCCGCATCGATAAGCACACTTTCAGGAGACACAACAATGGAAGTTGTTGACATCAGATTTGAAACAATTCAAGGAACTCAGACACTTGTTTACGAGGTAGATATCGATGGAGAGTTTAGTTCAGGTAACAGTGGTGCTACATTAGAAGGGATATCTGGGAGATTAGATATTGATTACGAGGGCACGGATATCCTTCTTGTCAGGGATTTATCGGTATGGGATTCTGAATTTTTCTTAGGAGTTAATTTCGCTCCATATAATCTCGGATTCCTAAGCCAGAACCTTGCAGATATTACGTTCACAACTGTGTATGAGCCACCACGAGAGAAGTATGATTTCCCGTTACGTAAAGGTGACCAATGGACTAGTAATTATGAATCTGGAACCAATGTCACGGGTACTTCTGATTACTTTGACCCAACCTCATTCGACACACCATTCGTAAACGACAATACGACTTACCAGGTCACTGCTGATGGAAGCCCAACTGAAGATGGTTCATCGATAGCATACACCGGATGTTCAGACTCATACAAAGTGAACAATTGGAACAATACCGGTTCAGCAGGTGGTTTCGAGTGGTACTGCCCGGCTGTTAGAACATTTGCGTGGTACCGAATCGTAAACCCTGCAGGATTCCAAATCGATTGGAAATTGAAGACTTATGCACCAGTTGATTCATCAGGAAATAATCCTACTTCATCCCCAGGTATTAGAAACCTGATTATCGATGTAACACCGCAATATATCGCTACATTACCTGATTCAGACACTCCTGTTGAAGGTCACATGACAGTTAATGGAGGAAATGAAGTTGGTAAGAATTTGCAACTCCGTTACGAAATTGATGGCCTAATAATGAGTTTAACCACAGATAGTGATGGGAAGGTAAATCCAACCTTTGACGTTGGGTCAAGTCGTGATCATTCCGATTCATCTGATGATTGGACTAGTAATGGTGTCATTATTTGGGACCCTGTTAACAAGGTGGTTGGCGCCTCAACTATTGTAATGGATCTAAACGTTGTTGCAGTCGACTTAGTTGCTAAACCAGATTCAATGATAGTTACACGCACTCGTGGAAATGACTCTGTAATACTATCATTGGCTAGCGGATACAACGCATTGCCAGGGGACATGATGCAGTTCTCAGTACCTGCTCAAAATAGAGGGGTGTTAACCTCTCCTGCAACCGAGATGGAAATTACAACTCCAGATGGTTCTACTGTTAGAGGAGTCCTACCTGCTCTATCTCCATATTCTGAAGCTCGTGTTGATGTTAATTGGACTGTTCCACTTAATACTCCTGTAGGAATCAAGACTCTTTCATTCATGGTTGACCCTGATGAAACAGTAATAGAAGATACTAATAGATCTAACAATGGTGCATCACTAGACGTTTTCATTGGAAGAATGCCTGTTGCGAATATGATTATACTAGACGACGTTTACACATTTGAAAATGTATCAATAGACGCTTCTGGTTCATATGATGTTGACGGTGGAAGTGTGGGATGCTTCTTCGAAATTCAAGATGGTGTCAGAACCGAATTCATTGATGCACCAAACTGCAGAGCAAGTTGGGCTTGGGCTGATGA
>JAACDL010000192.1 GCA_009936765.1 Methanobacteriota archaeon | reverse complement strand
TCCTTTGAAGCAGTAATGAATTTCTCTCCAAGTTCGAATGCTGTCTCAAGTAAAGATTCCCTAATTGTAGCAGTGTTGTGGCCAACAACTGTCATCTCAGGGATCTGTTGATGTGCAGGCATTGTCATTTGTTGAGGCGCAGGTAATCTTACATGGCCGTCAAGTGAAGATTCGAATCTCCAATCAACACCTAAAAGTTCGAGTTTTGGCATGTCTTCTTCTAGGGGTGAATAGAAGAAATTTAGGTTGAATACCGGACCGATAACATATTTTTCAATGCGTGCGCCGTCTAGGCTTTCTTGATCAATTGTGCCTTCCTTAAGCAATGTTTCACTCTTCTCTACGTACTCCTTGTATGAAGCACAGGTGAAGAATCCACGCTCAAGTTTCTTCTGAGCGTGATGTAATTTGACTATTACCAGGCAATCAATATCTTGTGGGTCTGCAATTGCTTCAGGGTATGGTAGGCCTGCTTTGTCAAGAATCCAATAGTAATCTTGCTCCTCAGTTCTCTCTTCCATTCTAAGCATATTCCTAGAACCAAACATCGGTACATGGAAATTATTCTCAACATCATCAATAGTTGAGTAAGAGGTGAATGACCTATTAGGGATGTAAACGACATTACGCTTTCTCATCTCTTCTTGCATGTGAGGTTGCATTACATCGTTAAATGAATCCATTACAATTGCTTTGTCAACCATCCCTCTTCGTACTCTACCAGAGGATGTTCTTTGAGTTTTGAAATATTGAGAGTAGGTTTTATCGCGGCCTTTTTGACAATAAGCAGCTGTAGGAAATCCTTCTTCAATTGCTCCGTCACAAATGTCTAGTGCGGAGTGGCTGGCGGTCATTCCAATGCGCAACTTAAGGCGCTCATAGTCCTCAATAATTCCGGCAATCTCGTCTTTTTGTATCATGAAATAACTCCTCCCTTACTATGATGGTATTCGAGATGGCCTTTGAAGTTAATCAAAGCGTTGTAATTGCATTAATTCATCAGTAGATAGAGTTTCTCCGCTCATCAACTTGCTCATCAAGTCCTGAACTTCGACACGTGCTCCACGCTGACCATCACTAGATGATGCGCCTCTCATTGCTCTTAGCATGTCTTGGATTGAGTGTAAGCAACGTAGAGATACGATGTAGAAGTGATGTGCCTTATCTGCTTCTTTCTTCGACTTTCTCAATTCACGGTGAGCGTCTTCAGCTTGTTCACGCTGTCTGTCTACTTCTTTGTTCCATTGTAGCATCAACTCGTGCGCTTCTTGAGCCGCTTGTGCTGCTTTCTGGACTTCTACGTGTGCTTCTTCTTGCAGAACCATTGCTTCTCTTAGCATGCCTCTTGCTTCTTTGAGATCTCCATTGGAATCTTCAGAAGATTTCATCTTACGGATTTGAACTGAAATTTCTTTCATTCGCTTCATTACCTTGACTTCGTTTTGGCCAGTGTGAGCTCCACGCTCGAATTCAGCCTCAAGTTTTTGTAAATCTCTCTTAAGAGAATGTACTGTAACCTTGCGTTCACGGCGACCTCTAGGTCCTGGTGCAGGTGCAGGTTCCTCTTTTTCTCCTCTTTCAGAGTCAAGCATTGATTTTGCTTCCTTGACTTTTTTGTTAGCATCTGAGCGTATTGACTTCTTTTCACGAACCAATTCATTCATTTGTTCGCGGATTTCTCGCTGTTGGCGGACATTTTGGATAAGCTCACGAACTTCTGAATTTAGTTCGTTTCTGATGGCTGTATGCTCCTTTGTTCTGGAGTTCCAATCATCTCTAGTAGTGCGGTACTGAGTTGCCTTTTGGTCAACTAATTTTCGCTTCTCGTCCAGAATTTCCTTCAATTCAGCCATTATCCATCGCACCTGTTCGCAGTGTACTCCCGTACATCAGCGACTGGGCGACTGACCTTTCCCATTTGAAGCCTCCCTACGGGAGAAATGTCACAAGAATGGGATAATTGCTTCACAAGCTCTAGATAATTTCATTCTAGCCTTGCCCAAATTACCGTTATTTGGGCATTGAATAATGATAGAATGACCCGACTCTATTCGTGAAATGATTATTGTTGATTGTTCTCCCACTACTGTTACTAATTTTGAATCAGGAGATAGATCTAGTATCTCAGTCATGTCCATTGGTTTGAATTCAGTGGATGTACGTTCGATGGTGAAACCTTCTGGGTCCATCAGAGCAGCGGAAAGTACGCACTCGCCGTCGGCTAAATCTTCGATAATGGTGTTTGCCACAATTAGGTGTAGACCATGACGGATGATGACTATTTGCATCAAATATTTCCTCGCATTACGTAACCAATTCCTGCTTTGTAATACCCCTCTAAGGTCATAATTATTTCTAGGCCTCTTCTTCTATAGAAGTCGATTGCGAACTCATTATCTCCTCGGACCTCTAATTGAACCTCCCTGATACCGTCTGCCCGAGCCGCAACTAGCAAATGTTCCCAAGCCTGGGCTCCAAATCCTTGTCCTTTGTAGTCAGAATCTATTGCAAATGCAACGATTCGAACTCTTGATTGACTAAATTTATTGGTCCACAACAATCCCCTAAGCATTTGATTTTGGTCTAATAAGACCAAATTTCCATCCCATTCAGGTATTGGTAAACTTTTGACCGATGCTTCAGAGTAGACTTCCCCGGTTTGATCTAGTAATAATTGTTTTACGATTTCAACAGTAGCCGCATCTAGTGATTTAGGACTAGGTCCCAAGTGCCACTGTGCGCCCATGATTGGCGGGGTGGCTTCTAATTCATCATTCCTTCTTTTTGAAGTGTGAGCGGGAACCTCTGTGTGCTCCAAGGTTTCCTAATCTCTTCATCCCGGCTTTCTTCGAACTTACCTTCTTTTCTTTCTTGGAAGATGAATCGGTGGATAAACCAGATAGTAAACCGGAAAGGTCGCCCAATGTAATAGGTCCAGAGGCTTCCTTTGGTTTACTGGATTTAGGTTTGAATTGTTTATTATTTCCACCACGGCGACCACCTTGAGGTCCGCTGTTTTTCTTTCTCATCCAAGCTTCTAGTCTTCCAGATTCTCGGCGTAACTTGTGCATTTCTCCTCTTCTTTCGCGTAATGCTTTTTGGATATTCTGGACTCTGCGGTCGTAAGAACGGGCTTCATTAGAATTGATATTCTTGTCCTTCAAAAGAGGCTCTTGTTCAAGCAACTTCATCGTTGTTTCATCGTGCTTGGTTTCATAGACCTTGAGTTTCTTTATTTCGCCCTTTTGTTCTTTGACTAAGTTAATGAATCTCTGATGTAATTCACTAGCCTCTCTAGCCTTGCCATGCATGGCTTGTAGTTCTAGGAACCATGCGAATTGTATTTTTTCTTTTTCTAAGGAAGGGACTCTATGTATATCGATCTCTTCTGTTAAGCGAGAGTATACTTTTGCTAATTCATCTTCAATCATATGAATTGGCAAGATGATGTCAGAGTTGATTTTATCTCGCTGCGTTTTGATAGAATCTAGATTCTTGTTTCTATCTTTTAGCCCCGTGATAATCGCTTTGTGTTCTTTGCGTAAATCCGATGTTTCATCAATTACTCCACGCATTGCTCTTGCCATACGAATAGTTGAATTTCGTTCAGCATCAAGTGCTTCGATTCTTTTCTCCAATGCTTCAATCTCTGCCTTTGTCTTGTCTAGCATTCCTTTGACTATTCCATCAGACTTGTCTCTCAAATCGTGGAACAAGTCTTCTGGTTCCATATCTTTCAATCTATCAGGGTTTACAGTTCCACAAATATCCTTCCATTTGGTACCTTCACTCATCAATTTAGCAGCCCTTAGTAGTTCATCTCTGATCTTTAGTTCTCCTACTGCTCTAACTACTCGACTCAAATCATGTTCGACATCGAATGGGTCCTCGATTGAAAGATGGTGTTCGCCCATTCGAGGAGGCCTCTCTTCCTCGCTATTACTCACATCAAGCGCTGATGGCTCTTCATTCATCCAACCCTTCTCGTCTCGTGAAATTGATTCTCCGTTACGAATTGAAATTATTTTGTCATTCCAATCATATGTGGCATAGTTCATGAAAAACGAGTACAACAGTTCAGGTAATGATTTCTGGTTTGATTTATCAGCACTCAACTCTTCATTAATTGTGATATCGTATTCTCTCTTCTCTATTTCGATAATAGTCCTATCTTCACCAGATTGTAAATTTGGAATTACTTTTTCTTGAATGAGGTGGTTAATCACTAATACAGACCAAGCATATGACGAAAATGTACCGTTAGGTGCATCAGAGATATCTCTATGCAAAGCCCAATACTTTACACAAATAGCAAGTTCTCTGACTCTTTTGTCTAGTTTAGCATAATTTGCTAGTAACCGTGTATTATGTAACGCAAGAATGTTATTGATTGAGATATCGACATTAAATCCACTTCTTGGGTCGACGAATTTTACAATAGGAACTTTGGCTCCAGTAAGTGTTTGAACACTTTCCATGCCCTGGCCTCTTAACATTCCTCCAATACGTTTGATAATTTTCTTTTGATTTGCTTCTTGAATCTGTAAGCACAAGTCAAAATCAGCTCCTTTTAGAGCTAAGTCGCTTTCTGCAGAACCAAATGGCGTTAATTTCGAGTTGGAGAATTTTGAGGCTACGCTTTTCTGTAGATGCTTGAGTAAATTTTCTCTTCTTCTGTCGTCACTTTTGTGTCCTTTGTTATTAGAAACTGTATTCTCTAAAGGTTTACCAAATGAAGAAATCATTTCTTTTTCCGGTTCATTAATCTCTAATTTACCAGTTAATTGCGAATGAAGGTATTCGAATAGTTTAGAATCTTCCTGAGAAAGACCAGTAATCTCACACTTGGAACTCATTCTTCTTCACCTCCAGAGGTTTTATTCTTCTTTTCCCTTTCATTCTTCATGGCTTTTGCAATCGCTTTAGAAGAAGGTCCACCGTCTCGCACTCGAATAGAATCAACTACGAGGTCGTCAAAGGTATCATTAGCGACTCTATCTTTCCAGAACTCTAATGCTTGTTGACTGGATGATAGAGCGTTCTCTAATCTCATTGTTCTAGATTTTGCTCGTGTTCTGACATCTTCCCATTTGACAAAGGCATCGTGCATATCTGCATTCTCGCCTACTAATTCAACCATAGCATCATGGGCTTTTTGGGCGGAATCAAGCAATTTTCTAGCCTTATCTCTGTTTTCCTTCATTTCTTTGACCAGAGGCTGCGAGGCCGTGCGCCCCTCCACCCATTCTTCATGTTCACGAATCAAAGATTTCATTTCATTGATGTATTTCTCTTCTGTTTTGTGAGTGCCTGCATTGGTCTCTAATTGACTTTCGATAGCTTGTAGTTTTTCAGATAATTTGTCCTGAGCCCACTTCGGATCAGGGTCCTTCATTCCACCTTCAGATATTAGTTGCTCACGTATCATATTTGAGCGTTCAAATAGCGCTCTTGCTTCCTTTTGAGAGGAATTTCTTTCGTGCTTTAATCCAGCAACTTTTGAATTGATTGAATCTCTTTCTTCTCTAGCAGATTTAGCCTTGGGTTCTGCTTCGGAAAGTTCCACTTTTCTCTCCTCTAAATCCTCCGGAATAATCTCCGAAAGACGTTCTCTTCTATGCAATATTGCTTGCGCTAGAAGTTTCGGCGAAACTGCGAGAAGGTCATTCGCATCCATTGGAATCACTGCGGCCACCTGCCTCTCTTGGATAAAGGCTACGACCCACCCTTACGGGTGGGTGAAGGTGAATAACCCCCTTCCCCCGAGAGGAAGACATGCGCCGAGCCGTGTTGGTGGTATTACTACTCTCGCTAACTCTAGTTCCGGTTAGTCAGGCTAATGGCGGAGTGATTAACTCTGTTACAATCACTGGAAACGGAGTCGTTGGTGAAGGTCCAATCGGAGTAAACATCTCTGTTATTGGGGTTGGGGGTGCTAATTCTGCGTCTGTTAACTGGAGTGCGGTTTTATTCGACTCCGAGGGTGGTATTATCGATTCCGATAATGGTAATAGTTTAGTCAGTGAGGGGGAAGTCCAATTCATTGAAACTACTCTTGGAGTGGCACCATTAGGTATCTCGAACCTCACAGTTACATTATCAGGAGATGTAGGTACGCCTAATTCTGAGCAATGGGTAACTTATTATTCATCAATTCAAAGATTACGCCCTTTGGATATATCTTTGGCGTCTCCAGTATTTGTAGGAGTTAACTCCACCGGAGTTGAAACTTCAAATTTGACGATCAACGATGGCGATCATGCTAGAGTCGATATCCCAGTGATAAACAATGGTGACGTGAATTGGAATGGAAGTCTTAACTTTAGTTTGGATTCTGTTTATCTACAACCTCAAGTTGTTGATTTACCAGCAGATTCAACAATTGTTTACTCATTCGATACACAATCACTTTCAGAAGGAATACACAATGTTTCTGCCACTCTTGTCGGAATCTCAGATTTGGACACTAATGATAATTCAATTATTTCTCAATTTGAGGTGGGACCTCCTCCTTTGCCGGAAGTAATCCTGAAGCTTATTAGAATCAATGAGCCCCAGCCTGGTTCGAACCTTATATGGAATCTGAGTACTAACAATGCAGGTGGTGCAGATTTCGTTGGTATGTTAGTATGCGATTTTGAGGGTGAGCAGATATTTTCAGAAAATGTATCGGTTTTGTCATCTGAAATTTTCAATACAACCGTGAGTATTGTTTCAAAACCAGGTTCACTAATTTGTAGTACTGCGGGGGCAAGAACCTCTACAACCATAATTGCAACCGATAATGTATCTATGGTCTCTGCAATTTTCATTGGTGCAGGACAGTCTTCTCCCTCCCTATTAGGCGGGCCTTGGCACGCTGGAGACAACATAATACTCTCAATGTTACTTCGTAACGAAGGAGATGCCATCGGTAGTGCGAGTATGCAAATTGAAATCGATGGTGAAATTCAAAATGGGACCTCAACTACACTAGAAGGTGGCAAAGCCGGAGAAGTTCAACATGTGTTTGATTTCCCTACAGAAGGTGACCACTTAGTTAACTGGAGTGTTTACAGCCAAGATGGCGCAGTGGATTCTAATCTATCTGGGAGTATCTCAATTCCAGTATTGGCATCCCAGACTGTGATTATGGATGTGGAATCAGTTGAAGTTAGAGAAAACGGAGTTGAGATTTATTGGTCCGTAGATTTATCAGAGGGTAGAGAAAGAGTAGTAGTATTGAACTTTGGTTCTGTAAATGACGGTCTGAAGAGTGATGCTATAATTGAAGAGCGAAACCTTCTACCTGGCAAGACGTACGGTTCTGTAACAATCGGGTTTCAAAATGGTCAAGATGTTTTTGCTAAAATCTTAGTTAACGGTTGGAGTATTGGTTTTGGTTCAGTAGTCGAAGATGAAACCGCAATGCCAGATACATCAGTCAACCCACAAGTCACAGTAAATCCAACAACTCAGCCGAAAGTGCCGGCTGCTGGAAATCAGGTTAATGTCTATTACACTCTTACCAACACCGGAGGTGGCAACACTCCAGAAGGTCAGATCGTAATAACTGACGATAATGGTAATATCCTAAATTCAGTAGTCAGTTCTGCTACCTCTTCTTCTTCACAAGATGACAGTACTGTAGTAACTTGGCCGAATGGAGACAATGTCAAAATCATAGTAAGTTGGCATGTTGGTGGAAAGACGGTTAGTGATGAAGTGATGATTCTTTCAGAGTCTGTTGAAGAAGAGAGTGAAAGTTTCACGATCCCCTGGGGTGGAATTCTTGGGGGTTTGGTAGTTGGGATGATCCTTATTTTTGTAATTAGAATCAAAACTTCACCAAAGACCGAGAAAAAGGAAAAGAAACAGAAATCCCCTAAAGAAAAGTCCAAAGAAGAAAAGATAGAAGTCGCCTGCCCTTCATGTGATCGAAGATTACGTGTTCCTAATACTTACAGTGGAAGTGTTAGATGCCCAGAGTGCGAAGAAAAATTCAATGTAGAGGCTGAAGTGGCAAAGGAAGATTTATCCCAAGAAAAATCAGAAGACGACAACAGAAATGAAGTACTGTGGTCATCATCCGATAACGACATACTGGGTTGTCCTAAGTGTGCGCGTAAACTGAAAGTTCCATTTGATAGAAGGCCAGCAAAAGCAAGATGCCCCGCCTGTGAAACCATTTTTGAGGCTAGGGCGGAATAATATATATTAAATCTAGATAAGAGGTGTATGGTACATGGGCAGCGGTCATTTCCAAGAGTTCGAGGATGAGTACCTCGAAACATTATACGAGTTTCATGAGAGATTGCCTGGCCAAAGAGTGAGGAATGGGGATTTAGCAAAATATCTCGATGTGTCTCCAGCATCTGCTACAGAAATGGTACAAAGATTAGCCAAAAATGGATATGTAGATTATGTTCCTTACAAAGGAGCAAGCTTGACGCCTAAAGGCTTAGACCATGGCATGATGATGAAAAGAAGGTATCGGCTGGCTGAACTTTTGTTGACATTGCTTCCTTTTGAAGGAGATGTTCATGAAACAGCGTGCAGGCTGGAACACGCATTTAACGATGACCTCGAGATTTGTATCTCACTACTACTGGGTAATCCAACTTTAGACCCATCTGGAAGGGATATACCTCCTCCTAATAGTAGAATTTCTGATAAAGTTGAGCAGCAAAGTAATCTGGTTTCATTGAAAAAACTGCCTAATGATCAATCTGGAGAAGTGATAATTTTGATGACAAGTTCTGAGGACAACAAAGTATTGGGTAATTTCGGAATTACAGTGGGTCAGAAGATAACTCGCACAAATACCGGGTATATGTGCCAAGGTAACATCCTACAAATTTCTGAAGAACTCGCAGAAAGAATCATTTTGAGGTGTTAAATTGAAGAGTAATTTAGATGTTCTTCGTAGCAGTGAAGAACGATTCCATGGTATTGATAGTCAGTTCCTAACCGAAGGACTGAGATTGGTATTATTGCTTCCAGGGTTTTCTTTGTTGTTCTTATTTGGAGCTTGGGCATACAAAGGCCAAAGTCCGGAATGGTGGCTTGATAATTTAGAACCTACTGTTAATTTTGATTTATCGACATGTCTAACATTAATATCTGTTACAATCTTGCTCGGTTTCTGTTCAGGTTTGTACCTTCATCGTCATCGTGTTCGCCTGACAAGAAAGGTGTTCAGAGCAGAAGTCGCTGCTGCTGCAGAGGCGCATAGGCCTGTTACGAGCATGCACGGTTATTCATCAGTTGATGGTTTAATTTCGAGGACTATGGCCAGTCACAATACTGCTCTTTGGATGGGTTATTTTGCAACTGCAATTGCAATATTAGTAGCCTATTTGGATTCTGATTCAGATGTAGGGCAGCGAGGTCTTCTTGCTAGTGCCTCTTTGATTACTATGGCAATTGGTCAACACCTGTCTACTCGTAACAGGAAGTTCAACATGGTTACAAGAGACGGTTTACTATCTGCCTATATTCCTCCATTGCACCCGTCTACTTTGGAGATGGTTTTCAATGACATGCTAAGGACTCAAATGGACCCGCTACTGCGTAGTACCTTCGAGGACTTTTTGATTGAATTTGAGTCGCATACTCGCAAAGATGTAGATAGGGAGTATGCAAGAGAGAAATTTCTAATGTTGATGCATAGGAGATTCAAAGGAAGTTTAGATCGTAATACTACCAATCTTGAGATGACTGAGATTTTAACAGATGAGGGTGTTCATGCGATTTTGGAACATGATGTCTTCAACGAGGGGTTGTGGGACTCACTTTACAATATCTCTATGAGTTCATACCCTGCCTTCTACAGGCTAATCGAACGCCTAGAGCAAGATTTGAGTGTTGGACGTAAGAAAGACATGGACGGCTTACTTTTCGATGTTGATTTAGAGAATATAGTAACAGAAAGAGCAAATCTATTTTGTTACTTCCACAATCTTTCTGATAATGAAAGGCAAGTAGTGTTGAGAGTTCATTCGCCTGATTTCAGGCCACAAGACTTGTCGCTAAGATACAACCTTCAGCCAGGTGAGAAAGTTTGGTGGTCGGATGAAGAGGTCCCCGTTTCGAGTGAAGGTGATGATGACATAATTGGTAGAATGTCTGGGTTACTACAAGATGGAACAATCGCATGGCAAACTTTGTTACCAGAAAAAACAGGTGAAGCGAGTGTAGCGGTACGTTTAGAAAATACTAATGGTGATTTATTGGTTGGAAAACAAATTAACGTTAGAGTCCGTCCTGAGTTTGTTAACTGGCTGAGGAATACTAGTTCCTTGACAGCATATCTGATGGGTGGAATTGGTTTATTTTCATCGATTATGTTCCAATTATTAGCAGTATTATCGGCTGCATAATACTAATTTCTTAATCGTAGCATTGAAAGCGATGATGCCGTCGCAGAAGTCATGACCGAGCGTGCTACCGAGGAAACACGTCCAGATTCTGACCTACGCGACCACTTGCATCAGATGGAAGCTAAAGTTCGTAAATTACGTGATGCGCGTAATAACCACAACGAACAAGGAAAGCGTTTTGCAGAGCAACGTAATGCCATTCAAACACAATACAAAGAGCATCGTGAAAAACTCGATTTATCTGTTGCTGAAGTAAAAGCCATCAGGGCAGAACAAAATATTCACAAAGAGCGTAGAAATGCTATACAGGCTCAGATTAGAGACCTCATTGGCCAGGCAAAGGCTCAGCGCGGTAGTAAAGATGAGAAGAAGTCAGCATCTTTCGAATTTAACAAGTTGACAAGCGAAGTAGACAACATGGAAAAGGTGTTTGAGACTCGTGGAGGTATGTCTCCAAAGAAAGAAAAAGAGACTATGGAGAAGATCAAAGTCATGCGTCGTCGCATGAAGGAACTTGAACCAGAAGTTACCAAATTGCAACTGATTAAGGTAGACTTGTCCAACCGTGATGAAGCTATTGCAACTCTAAAACATGAAGCAGATGCGGCTCACAAATTATTCGTTGAATGCCTTGAGCGTGCTAAGGGCATGAGTAAGGAATTAGATGAATTATTCTCTCACCGTGATTTCCTAAAGGGTGAAGGAGACAGACACCACAAAGAATTCGTCGCTTGTAAAGAAAAAGCAGACGAAGTACATTCTAAGATCACTGAAATGATGAAAGAAGTCGATGAAGCACGTGACAAACTCAAAATTGCTAGAGAAGAAAGAGAATCATGGATTAGCGACCACAACGCTTTGGTCACTAAAGAAATGAAGACCGGAGCAGAAGACCAAAAGGTTGCAGATTCAATGGTTGAACACCTGCTTAGTGCTGGAAACCTAACTTTTGGTGGCACAATGTCTGGCGATCGAGCTGGAGCGGATGTCAAGAAAATCCGCTCAGACAAGAAAAAGAGCATGCGCCGAGTAGACATGACAGTTTCCCGCGGAAGGAAGTGAGAGTCTGTTGGGTGTAATCATGGCCGGGGGCCGAGGCACCCGTCTAATGCCGTTGACTGCAAATAGGCCTAAACCAATGGTTCCCGTATTGGGCCGTCCAGTAATTGACTATGTCAAGGATGCAATGGTGGCTGCCGGGTTATCCGAAATTGTAGTTACTACTGGCTATCAAGGTGAACAATTGGTTGAACATGTAGGTACATGGGATGTAAATAGTCGCGTAAACCAAGAACAGTCCCCTATGGGTACGGCAGGGAGCGTACGCTTGCTTTCGGATGAGTTGAAGGAAACCTTTGTAGTTGGTTCTGGAGATTCTGTGGCATCTTTTGATATCACGGACTTACTGGAGTCTCACCGCAAATCCGGTGCGAAGGTAACAATGGCTTTGTGGCGTGTTGATGACCCAACGGAGTACGGGATAGTTGGTTTGTCGGAAGTCAATCAAGGAGATGTAGATTCAGATTTAAGTGAAGGGTTCATTTCACGTTTCAAGGAAAAGCCTACTATTAGTGAGGCCTTTTCAAATCTGATAAATGCAGGGCTATACATAATTGAGCCCGAAGTGATGGATCTTATTCCTGAAGGTGAAAAGTACGACTTCTCCAAACAATTATTCCCTGATGTACTGTCTAGGGGTTGGCCAATGTATGCTAAAACTGTTAATGGTATTTGGTTCGATGTTGGACATCCATTTGAATTACATAATGCGCAGATGGCTTTGATTTCAGGAAGGGATGTTCTTCCTTTCCCAATGCCAGACGGAGAAGTACTTCCTGACGGCTCTTTCATTAGCAGTTCGGCTTCTGTAAGTGGGCATGTGGAGAAATCTATAGTCCTGAGTGGTGCGTCAGTGAACGGTGCTATTGTTAACACGGTTGTAATGTCAAAATCCAAAGTAAATGGAGTTGCTGAATCTTCAATTATTGGGGAGGACTCCATTGTGGATTCGAGGGTTCATAATTGTGTAATTGGTGATGGTATTCATATCACAATCGATTTACAAAATGAACGTCGCGGATGATACTTAATTTACGCTTGTCGGCGTGTTATTCTTATACCGTTGTTCATCGCAGATGAAATATGAGCGTCGACAACGATGGACCGGTACGAAGTTACAACCGCTCTTGGGAAGAGATAGAAGAGATGCTTGACAAGGCGATTGCTAGACGAGAGCAATGGAAAAAGTGGTTCGAACAGTGCCGTGGAGATGGCGATCGTGAAGGTATGAAAGAGGCTGCTAGGAATCACAAGGCCTTAGATGGAGTAATCAAAACATTCAGATGGACTCTTGGCGAAGAAGGCGTCGAGCATCCACTAGACTAACAACACTCATCAGCCTCTTACGCGTGGGGATGTTATGGGAGTTCACCATGTTTCTTGGCAAACTACTGCCAGCGGAGTTGAAGATGAGTACATTCATGCCGCAGCAATTGCCTGGTTAGTCGGTGATGACGAACTTGTTGAGATTGAAAGAATGGATTCTTATCATGGCTCTCCAATTCATGTAGTACGTGCAGAGATAAAGAGTCGCGGCAAAGCTACAAAATCTCTTTCAAGGCTAGGTCCTGATTTGTTGAATGAACTGAAAAGTGATCTACATAATCGCATGGATGATAGTAATGT
>JAACDL010000191.1 GCA_009936765.1 Methanobacteriota archaeon | reverse complement strand
TGGTCACTATACATCGCAATCGGATTGGAGTTCCAATCCAATGGTGGAGGCTCTCCCTTCACAGACAGCGAAGACATTGCTAACCGTTTGAGCAACTTACTAGACGAAGATTTCTCAGATGTCGACTGTCTTAATTTAATGATGAACGGTGATGGTGGAGACAATCCATTGGGCCTTCTAGCTCAGAACTCAGTTGGAACAGGTTTTGGATTGAGCGCATTCCTTGGAATGGATTCCTCGGTGGCAAAATCTACCTTTGGATTTTCAGATAGTCAATACGATTCAATATATTCATGGGCAGCAGGATGGGCAACTTCCTCATCTTCGATTCAGATGGCACTTCTTGGTGGAAGTGGAACAATGAATGCTGGTCATTTTGTTAACACTACATTCGGAAACGGAGACCCCATCAGCGGCGGTTTCTTGGGGTACAGCCTGAATCAGGGTGGAGACTGGGGTGCTGACAATTCTTTACCAGACATCGCACTTACTCCTGAACAATCAGCAGAAATATTGTATGGCGAACTTGGCATTACAACAACTGAAGGTGCATTGCGCTTCCTTTACGGAGAATTATCTGGAACAGTACCTCCTGGTTTTTCAGACATCCAACAAACTGGCGAATGGGGAATTGACGTAATCGCAAGTACCTATGGCATCGATCAAGACAGTGCCATGGCATTGCAAGACCTAATTGTAGATTCTATATTTGGAGAGTTTGTTGAAAATTTCTTGGTTGATAGTTTTGGAGCTGAAGCATACCTAACTCAATCAGTAAATAGTTGGCTACTAGGTTGGCATGATCCAGTAAGTGCTTATCTCGCATCTGGAAATCCAAGCAACATGAGTGTTGGATGGGCATCTCTCGAATCAAGTGAAACATTCTTTGGTTCGAATGGAATCAAAAATGGTGATGGAACAAACTACACAATTTGTACAGGTGAAAAGAACAATTGTGACAAGGGTGAGCTGATTGAAGAAGACGGTTCAAGTCAATTATCGTGGCGAAATAATGCAATGTTTACTGCAACTTATGGCCTAATCACTCCAGAAGACATCTCTGGAACTACTGGTGGGTTCGTTACCGGCAGTAATGACAAAGTGGATGTTTCAGGTTATGCAATTGCAGATATCGATTGTGTAGGAGAAGGTACCGTGAAAGAAATCCCAGTTGATTATTGCGAAGCCTCAGTAGACCCAACACAGCGCTCAATCCAGGCTAATTTGCTGAAGACATTCTCCCTTCTAGATGCAATTCCTAGTGCATTACCAATTTACTTAGGAAGCGAAATAGAAATCAGTTCAGAAAAAACATCTGGCTTGATTATTGCTGGGAAATCAACAACTAAATTCTATCTCGACTCTAGAGATGGAACCGACATGAAAACTGAACCTAAAATGTCAGACTTAGTTCCTGTTTTCGAGATTAAGTCCTCTTCAATAATTGCCGATGAAGATGCAGAAACAATGCAAAGTTCTATTGTTCAAAATCAAAATTATTTCACTTATTGGATGAACTTCGATACATCGTTAGATTTGATCCCATTCTTGATGTGGTCAATCAGATTGATTTTCATCACTGCATCAATTGTCATGTTGAAGAATGAACAATTCGAAGATGATGAATACGAGATTGAAGAAATCGAGTTCGAAAAAGATGAACCAATTGGATTACTCCAAAGACTTGGAAATTAATTCAATAGCATTCGCATCTCTTCTACAGATCTCAATTCTGTGAGATAGATTTGCTCAACACTGTCATACAATTCCCTATCTTCGATTTCATCAAGCATTTCCATTAGTTCGCCATAGGCTTCAGCCGCTTTGATTTCTGTATCTAATGCACTCTGAAGCATTACACGATAATCTTCAGTATGCGTTATTGGATTTGAGTCTCTCTCTGTCCCACAAATGCCGCCATGCTTGACAATTGCATTTCGAATTGTAGCTGCATGGACCATCGACTCTGTAGCCTCACTCTGGAAAAGTGGTTCAAGTTGTAGGCGGTACATTCCTTTGACATAAGCAGCATAGTGAGCGTACATATTGATAGCACGCAATTCCAATCCAAGCGCTTGATTCATTTTTTCTACTAATGCTGACATATCTACACCATTTAGGCTAGACGAAATAAATTTAATTACTCCTTCTATGTTATTGGAGAAAAGAAACGAATACTAAAAGCCTTGCATGAGTCCAAAAATCTGAAAAATCATGATTCGTTAATGTGAAAACATTCATCATTTGCCGATAAAAAACAATTGCTGTGGCAAATGATATATCCATGAGCAATTGAAAATCAATTGAGGGGGGGATATGATGTGGCTAGATAAGAAGTACCTCAAAGCAATTGCTGCGATTATAATAATCTCTCTTCCATCGCTAGTTATTACTGGTAACTACATTATTTCCGACTCTCCAGCACCTACGGATAAAGACGCTGTTGAGCCAAACCCATTCCCTGATGAACCACTTACTGAGGGGCTGCTATTTGTTGTGATAGATGGTGGGCGTAGGGCTGAAATGAGCGACCCGGACGTCATGCCTAATCTCAATCGTAGAGTGGCAAATGGAGCATATCTCGAGGTTGAGACAAATCCAATGACTATGACTGCAATTTGTGTTAAAGAAATTGCAACTGGTGTGCCATCAAGGCCCAATGAAGCGCTTCAGAACTTCCATCCCACTCATCCAGGGACTCCAGACGGATGGAATCTAGCCAGCACTCATGATGCGGATGGAGACGGCGAGTACGATCACATGGTTGGAATCGTGGGAGACTATGTCTGGAGAGACCTTTACCCTGATAGAGAATTAATCCCATTCGCAAAACACCGATACGGGCATGCTGATTATTACCAAGGGGATGAGGAGGCTTTCGTCACATTACAGAATTGGGTTGATGGCAAACCACCTTCTGGTTACGAAAATGCCCCTAACGTTATCATCACACATATTTCAGGCACAGACAGTGTTGGACACAGATACGGAGTAGGACCGGAGTATATCG
This sequence comes from Methanobacteriota archaeon, assembly GCA_009936765.1. Lineage (GTDB taxonomy): Archaea > Thermoplasmatota > Poseidoniia > Poseidoniales > Poseidoniaceae > MGIIa-K1. The sequence continues at coordinate 1,928 of JAACDL010000191.1, read as the reverse complement.
AAAAACTTGGAATGGTAGACGATAGTCTTGAACAGATTTTCCAATCCATACCCAATAGTTGGACAGTTGTAGTTACTTCAGACCATGGCCTTACAGATTCAGGCCAACATGGTTCTCCTGAGCAAATTATTCGTGACACTGCCGCATTTATGTGGGGTCCTGGAATAAAGAAAGGAGTTGTTGTTGAAGGAGTTGTTCAACGAGATTTAGCTACAATACCATCCATGCTATTGTCACTACCTTTCCCTCATGCGATTCATGGTAAGATACCGCTAGATGCCTTTGACATAGAAGGAAAGGAGGCTGTCTATGAACAATGGAACTGGGATGCTGCAGTTGCAAGGAACTCATGGATGGAAGATAATGGTCACAGTTACGTCGAAGATTTGAGTACAGATGTAATCGAATGGGATGAACTCCCAGGTGATGAAATTGGAATTAGAGATATTGACATATTGTTGACTGCTATGGCTACAATAGCGATTGGCCTTGCGCTTTATAGAATCTTGAAGGACGAAGATAAGAATCCAAAAATGCTCATTATGGATCTAGTAACAATCCAATTACTGTTTGTTTCTTCAGCATTACTAGCATACAATAGAGAAAATGCCACTGGTGTTTACTACACCCTAGGTTTGTTCATACCTCTAGCGCTGTTCGCGATAAGTTACTATACTGCTAAATCAGAGGATATAAATGAAAACCACTTCAAGAAACTGGGTTATATTTATGTTGTTCTGGCAGTATCTTTAGTCTTCTATCAGTACAAATTGGCATTACTCGCTTTGGTACTATTTGGTATTGCATACTACATTACCAAGTCGGATTACTTAGATGAAAAGAAGAGAAATGCTTCTCAAACCTGTGTCGCAACTATGATGGCATTCATGCTAATATATGTTGAGACAAGATTCACGATTCTATCTCTCGGGATACTGATGTTATTCCTTCTTGACAAGAAAACCTATGTTAGAGAATCTGAAATGGAAAGGACACCAAAGAGGATCTTGTATCCGCTTTTGGCAGTATTGTTCACAACAGTATTCTTCTCAGATTATCGAATTTATGGATTTTCTGCAAATCGTCAAATGATATTCTGGACACTATCTTACGAACCGGAATTAGTATTGTTTTCATCAATAATTGCGTTTGCATTCACGCTATTATATTCCCTTAGAAACGAAGATGTTCCTTTCATTTATGGACTCCCAATAGCAGCAGTAATGGCTACAATCCCTGTGCTAATTAGCCAAAGTAGTGATACTGTGGATTGGATTATGTTGTCAGTTCTATGCGTTGGAGTTGCAATGTCTGTATACAATTATTTCGTCAATAAGAAACTCGGTATTATGATATTCCAATACTGCGCTTTCGCTTGGCTAATCATGAGTTGGGGTGCATGGGCAGGAGCAGCAAGTATGCTATTCTTCGGAGCCACCGAATCAATACTTGACAAGGAATGGAAGTTCCTAAAGTTGGATAACCAAGACACATATTCAGAATTGAGTAGAATAACAATTCTTACAATCCTACCAATTGGAATGTGGTTCGCATGGTGGGCTACAATGGGCCAGACTGACGGATTGGCTCACACCAGAGATATCGACCCAGGTAACCTGATATTGAGAGGCGGGTACATCGGAGACAGGATTTCGCCAAGTAATGAGTGGGTTGGTTTCATGGGAGCAGGACCGGTAATCTTGGTAGGAATACTGTTCTGGAATATTTTCCGAATGAATGGATGGCCAATCCATTTCGCATTCTTGGCACTTTTGATTAGAGCTGCATTCTTGTCTTTGCAGTTGTCGATCACTCCTGATTTCCCTAGAATTCTGTTCAAGATTTCATGGGACTTGTTCTTCTGCTTGATAATCGCTGGTACGATTTTATTCTACATGCTCTATGACAAATGGCTTGTCCAAAATGTC
>JAACDL010000031.1 GCA_009936765.1 Methanobacteriota archaeon | reverse complement strand
GGAGATATTAGTTCTATTGCCTACAAGACGAGTTATTTTGGTAGTCCCTCCCGGATTCGAACCAAGGTCGTGGAACTTCTAAGACAAATCTCATCCTATGCACTTGAATAAATACTAGAGGAAAAAATAAATTTGTAAGAAACCTACGATTATTACTCTAAATCACGATCATCGGTGGCTTCACGCCGTTCTACATTGTAATTACGAGCATTCAGTGATTGGAATTCATTTCTGCGGTGTGAGAGAGCAATCACTTGTACGCGGCCGCGATTAATTTCTGTGTTGAATCTGCCAACTAAACGGTTCACACGATCATCATCTACATGACCTTGTGATTCATCCATGACTAGTGCAACGGGTGGGAAATCCGGATTATCTGCTGATTTATCATCATGAACCTTACATGCAACTGCGAGTCTGATGAGACCGTGAATCACCTGTTTCAGCCCACCACTTCCAACTTTTTCCCCTTCAATAGGAGGGGAGGCGGGCCCAGAAATCCGAGTCACATTCAGCTTTGAGTCCATTTCCAATTTCGTCCATTTGCCTTGCGTAACTGCGGCCAACCAAATTTCGACCTGATCTTTGATCGGACCAATCTCTAGTTCAGTGGCATCATCTAGAGCGTTGATAAAACGATCCAAAAGCCTCCTTTCAGCCTTAACAACTCGTTCAATCTTCTCCTTGTTATGATACGTCGCATTCACAGAAATATTTGCCTCAATAAAGGCTTGCTGGAGATTCTCTCCACCCAATTCCTCAGCTCTGGTATTCAGTGTACCAAGGTCGGCTCTCTTGCGGATTAATTCACGATCTATGGCCTTTTTGACTCTTCGAGCTTGTGTTATTCCACTTTTTGCAACATCTTCTTCTGTTTCCTTTCGAACAATGAGTTTCTGTCGCCTTTTTTTGAGTACATTCTGTTCTCCATTCAGACTTTTCAATAGTTTCACCCGGGTAGTCATAACCCCTTTTGCTTCAATTTCAGAATCTCTTCTGGCGTACGCACTCGTTGCGAGTGCATCAGTTGCAGTCTCACTTGCTCTAAGTTCTGCCAACATGTTGGCAAGGGTGGCACTTTCTTGTTCCAAAGGTTCGGTATTATCATTCAATTCCTGAATGGTAGTTCCCAACTCCTCCTTTTCGTCCTCTAATTCCTTAATTTCAGATTTTAGTACATCTTCATCTAAGTCCTCGTCACCATCGTTTTGCTCGGGCAACTTTCCAAGTCGCTCTTCAATTTCCTCGCGGCTTAGAATTGGGTCAATTTTGGCATTTAATAATTCTGCAGATTTAGATCGTAGTCGTTCAGCATCCCACTTATTCCGGAGACCTTCCGTGTCTCCCACAGAGTACTTCTTAAATTCAGCAGCACATTCATTTCTCTCATCTACCCAGTTCGTATCATCGTTCGTTTCTTTCTTCAGATCGAGTGTGAAGTCGTCACTTTGAATAGTCATTTCCTGAGCAAAGACAATTTCGGAAACCACTTCGGTTACAATCCCATCAATATTCCAATTTGCCTTCAATTTACCGTCGATTTGAACTGAGATTCCCATTCCTTTGGAGATGGCTTTCAGCATTGCATCCGCTTTGTCATATCGCGAAACTAGATCCTGCATATTTCGTAGTTCATCATCGTCTAAAATAGCCCCCTGCTCAAGTAATTCAGACAGTTCTTTTTCCAAACCGTCTAGTTTTGCCAAAGTCTCCTTCAATTCGATCCTTCTGGTTTCTGCACCAGCAACCCTCAATAGTTCTTGTTTTGCTAGGTTTTCTTCCGAATTTTGCTTTATTCTCTCTGTGTGTGACTTTATTTGTTTATGATTTGATTTAATCTCAGCATCTAACTACTTCTTGCTGGAATGATCTTCTTTGATTTGGTCTTTGAAGTCTTTGAGCTCATCCTTGAGTGTGTTGGACTCTTTTTCAATCTCCTTGAGGGCGTCAACACTTTCTTTAGCAGCAGTAATCTCTTGTTCATTGATATTTATTTGACCCTGTATTGTTGCTATCTCAGTATTTATATCTGTCAAATCCACTTCTGCATCGAGGAGATTATTAATTGCTCCTTCAGCTTCGACTAGTTTGCCTTCTTCATCTTCGATTGATTGACTAATTTGCATAATTTCCTGTAGTAAATGTATGTATTTTCCTCGGCGTATTTCGATTTCTCTCAACGTTTCAGTAGCGTCGTCCATTGAATCAATTGCGGCTTTGTACGTACTATTGCCTGCAACTTTGCCCGTGGGTGTCAGTTGGGTATCCAGACTAGCTTTCAGCGTCTCTTCAACTTGAACCATCTGTTCACTGACTGCACGCTCCAAACCGATTGTTTGTGTGCCTTGTTCTCGAGCAGGAGTTACAGAATCCATACCCTGTGGTGCCAGTAACCATGCTAGAATTCCCCAATTCTGAGGCTGTTCAGCATCTCGACCTCCAGCTCCACCTCTAGGTCTTGCACCAATCAATCCCAAGATTTCATTGACGGCATCAGTTCCCTTTGACATTTCAGTACGCCCACCACCACAACCTTCGTACAACGTAGTGTTGCCATTTCCATTAGTACCTCGCATTTTCACAATAGTATATGCTTTTCCATCAACCAATAGTTCAAGCTCAATTCGTGCCCCATTTGGCGTTTGGTTATTCACCCAATCGTCCGCAAAGGTACCTCTTGCATTTGGACGTTCAAATAATGCAGCGCGGATTGCGGAGAAGGTAGATGATTTACCCGTTTCATTTCCACCATATATTAGCCAAGATTCTCCCTCGAATGAGATTTCTACTGGATTCTCATCAATGGCCTTCCAACCTGAAACGGTCACTTTTTGGAGATTAATTGCTGCTGGCATTCTTCCTCAATCTCCAATAATCTCTGCGTCTCTGCATGCACGATATAGGGCATACAATTCGTCTATCAAATTGTTAGTCATATCTTCATTCCCTTGTGCATTCTCAAGCTCAGTTAAGATTGACCTCTGAATCTCTCTCAGGCCCATTGGAAGATCTACTTTGTTTGTCATGTTTTCCACATCAATTACCCTCGTAAGTTCATCAGAACTTATATCCAAATGCCGGACCATAGGTCTGCATGCTGATTTCGCTTCGGGGATAGCACCCGCTAATGCATCGACATTCACCTCTCCGATTAACTTGAGTTTCAAGAATTCGACTCCCTCATCACGCTGATTACGGACAAACTCAATCAAATCATCAGGAAGCTCCTTTTCGGTACAATTGAATTCTACGTTTGCCCAATGGATTTTACCGACTTTCTTCTTCTCAATTCGTGGCTCAGTCCCATCTTCAGGGACATCAATAATGGCAACATTACCAGCATCTCTTTCACCAAATTTAGTTTGTTCGTGCGTACCAGGGTATAGGACTCGATTTTCTTGTACCTCTAACCAAGAATGCCAGTGTCCGAGGATTAGGAGAGAGTACCCCTTACCAATAACCTTCGATGAATCAATGGGTAGTTTGCAATTGTCTTCATGACCCCCAAATGTTCCGACTGACACGTCGTGTGCGTGCGCCATTACGATATGTACTCCATCTTGATCTGAAACATCCTCTAGGAGTTCGTCTTGTGGCTGGATATCGTATATACTCTTGACGGGAATGGAGTGGAGAAAAACTCCTTTAGCAATTTCTGTTTGAGTTTGTTCATTGTGTAGGTGGAAGTGGTCAATTTCACGAATCTCTGGCGTGTTCCAAACCGAACTTGAACCATACAAGTCATGGTTACCGGGTATGGCGTGAATTGGCACATCACTTTGATGCAGGACTCTTGCAACAGCATCGGTGGTTTCATCAGACACTTTAGGAAATTCAAAGAGATCGCCTGCAGCAAGAATCACATCGACGTTTTCTTCTTTTGCCAACTCAAGAATCTTCTCAATAGTTTCAACTCTTGCCGCTGAAAGATACTCTCTAGCATTAGGATTTAGGCTACCGCCTACCATGTCCATTTGCCAATCAGCAGTTGCTAGAATCTTGACCATAACTCTCCCCGGGGACTTTACGATAGACATCTCCTTTTTGAAACAGACGGTTATCCCATTCTCTGAAGTGAGTAAAAATTATTGAATAAAGAATTAATCTACCAATTTGGAGAACTCTAATGAAATTGGTAGTCCCTCCCGGATTCGAACCAGGGTC
>JAACDL010000030.1 GCA_009936765.1 Methanobacteriota archaeon | reverse complement strand
ACTCTGTTCACTGCACCCTTTACTGTGTTAGTAATGCGAGTACTTATTTTTGCTAGAATATCGTGTGGTATTTCAGAGTACCTTGCAGACATCCCGTCAAGAGATTGTACCGCTCTAACAACTACTGTCTCTCCGTATGCTCTAACGTCACCGTGAACACCAACAGACCTTACTGGCAGAAGTGCAGCAAAGTATTGCCAAGGAATTTCCATTTTTCCTTCTGCTGCTGCTGCTTCGAATTCTTCTTCAACAATAGCACATGCTTCACGGACAACATGAACTCTCTCTAGAGTTAGTTCACCTAGGCAACGAACAGCTAAGCCTGGCCCAGGGAACGGTTGTCTATCTGCAACTCTAATTTCTAGTGCACGAGCCAATTCTCTAACTTCGTCCTTATACAGGTCACGAAGTGGTTCAACGACCTCTAGTGTCATGTCTTCAGGAAGTCCCCCTACATTGTGGTGACTTTTGATTGTGTCACGGACACCGCCGCCAGACTCAATCCAATCTGGAGCAATGGTCCCTTGAACTAAATATTTGGCTCCAACTTTACCTTGCTCTTCTTCAAAAATTCTGATAAATAATTCACCAATGATTTTTCTTTTGCGCTCAGGATCCGTGACCCCTTTTAGTGCAGCAAAGTATCGTTCTTCTGCAAATACCGTAGTTAGGTTAAGGCCATGTGCAGATAGCATTTCTTGTATCTCTGCAGTCTCGTCTTTTCGCATCAATCCTGTGTCAACATAGACACAATGTAACTTACCACCAATTGCTTTGTTTGCAATGACTGCTGCAACTGTTGAATCAACGCCACCACTGCATGCAATGATTGCAATCTCATCGATTTCATCTTTCATTTTTTGAGATGATTCTTCAATGAATGAAGCAGCATCGAACATCAAGCATCCCTTCCGTTGACCTCTGCATCCATCTGCTTTACCTTAGCAACTTGGTCCAACTTGTTCTGCTTCAGTGCTGCAGCATAAGTTTCATTTCCAAGTGCTAAGATCTGTGTTGCAAGATATCCTGCATTGTCACCACGGTCTACACCAACTGTTGCAGCTGGTACTCCGGGAGGAAGTTGTACGATTGAAAGGAGGCTGTCAAATGGAACTCTGCCGCCACATGGAACTCCAATAACTGGCTTGGTTGTAAGAGCAGCCACTGCACCTGGTAAGGCCGCTGCTAATCCGGCCATTGCAATGAAAACAGTGCATCCATCTGCTTCAGCATCATGAATTATTTGTTCTACAAAAGCAGGAGAGCGATGGGCACTAGCGACTCGTAATTGATAAGATACACCAAAATGGTCGAGAATCTTTGTACACTTCTCTGCAACTGGCATGTCTGACTTCGAACCTAATAGGATTGTAACGTCCATGATGTTGTGCCATGGACGGTAGTTCATCAACGTACCGAGTGAATAGAATTGTGTGCTGGGGACAGTTTTGTATAATTGTGTATCAAAAGCCAACCATGAACAGTGGAGATTTCGATGGCGATTTACAATTTCAAATCATTGACGGTAGCAGTCCTATTCCGACTAATCATAGAGCAACTATTTATGTTCCAATAATACTCATATGTTGTATTATCTTTTCATCACTTGCGCTTAGTATGAATTGGTTTTTCATGGAAATAGAATATGATTTCGATGAACCAGGGATAGATGATGTGAAAGTAACCTTAGAAGATGATTTATCTGAAAGAGAAACTAAATTCGTAATCGATGGGGAGAGAAATAGAGATGTTGAAGATAATGATGAACTAGAAAATCAAGGCTATGAAGATACTGTTTCACAAAAGGTCACTCTAAAGGTTCTAACGATAATTGTATTAGTTTTCACTGGAATTTGCGCTCTTCTTAGTATTGTATCATTTACTAATTTCTTACCACTGATCAATATATCATCTGTACTACTATGGATTATACTATTACTCGTGGTTGTCGAAGTAGTATTTTTTGCTGTATTCTATAATCCATTTGCAGGAGATATAGAGAATGACGATTCAGACACTGATGTCGAATGTGAGGATGAGGACGTAGAAGGCGGAGGTACGCTGAACATATACGGAGAAGGAAGTACTGAATGTACGATTATGGGAGAAGAGGCTACAGTCACGGTTCAGTACAATGCATCTGGTGGATTCTGGTTCATGGCATTACAAGTAGTGCTAATATTAATTGCAGCAATATTCAGTACTGCTCACACACGAAGCCTAAGTAAAAACCAGTCAACTACGAAAATTCATATGTTTTAAGATCAGGATACATTGTAACACTAGATACACTGTGTGACTTTTCTGGGTAATGCCAAATCCAATTACCGGCTGCTAACATGTGCCCTCCTGAGATAACAGATACCGGACGACTGTTCACCAGTGTTCTGAATCTACGAATGAAAGATGGTATTATCCAGGCAGGAGTATCTTGTAAGTTCCATACATCTTGAGGCCATTCTCTATTACGATTGAGAAGTCTTCTGACTTTTCTTTTTTCATCATTCAGTAAATTAAGCGCCCTTGATTCCAAAGCCGAGTCTGCTCTGTAATCGAGTAGATGAGCTGAAAGTAAATCATTTGCTAACGTTAGTCTTCCCTGTCTGGCTGCAATACCCGCAGCCCTTGGAACTATTCTTCCACGGCCCGAACAATCTACTTCGGTCAGAATTTGGTATTTTCTTATTGATTGATTGTTACTCAAATAATCTTCAATTTCGAACTTCTCCTGCCACAAAAAGGGTGCAATCCAACGATATTCCGCATCTGGTTCTAAGTGTCGAAGGATTAGTCCTCTAATGTCCAATGGATACTCGCGCATATCTCTTGATATGTCTGATTAAGTAAGGAGTCCTTTTGCTCACTCTTCACTAAATGTGAAAGTGATTGGCGCATCTGCCTCTAGCATTATTTTGCCATTACTCCTCAGTCCCCTAACGATGTTGGGCCCGACCCTGAAAAGAGGCCTTGCAGCCCATTTT
>JAACDL010000029.1 GCA_009936765.1 Methanobacteriota archaeon | reverse complement strand
TTCTGTGCACAAGACAGCATCGAAAAGAGTTGCTGCGACTGATCGAAGCGGCTAATTAGCAACGAAGTAAATCCTACGTGCCGATAGGCTAAACGGGACACAGAAGGTCCAACAACTTAGCCAAGAGCAAGGCTAAAGGCTATTTTATGCCAACCGGGTTAGATATAATTCACTACGCATAAACAGAGGAGGCCAACAACTACAACGCTTCAGTGCCACCATTACGCATAGGTCAGACTTCTTTCGCCACCTTACAAACTTCAACGAAGTTCTCGAACATCTCTTTACCAAACTCTGAATCGTTTACCTCGGGGTGAAATTGCAGCCCAAACCGGTCCCCTGCGTCGTTTTCCATCCCTTGGATATTACAAGACTCACTCGAAGCGGTTATGAAAAACGAATCAGGTAAGATGTGAACCTCATCATTGTGGCTCTCCCAAACAGTTTGGGTTTCTGGAGTATTTGCAAATATAGCACCACCTCCGCCGACTAGATCTATACTCATTGCACCAAACTCTGGCTGGGGAGATTCTCTTGCGTCTCCTCCATAGTGTCTAGCCATGAACTGGTGGCCTGCACAAATACCTAAAATTGGAATATCTAGTTCTAGGAACGCTGCACAATTGCCTAATTCTCCGGACAATCCTATCCGGGCAGCTCCTCCTGAAAGTACCAAACCGTCAAGTTCTCTGAGTTCTTCCACAGGTGTATTGTTCTCGATGATTTGCGTGTCTACTCCCAAATAACGTAGCATGCGCCATTCGCGATGAGTCCATTGTCCACCATTGTCAACTACATCGATGACGAGTTTGTCTCCGGGCATGCCAATATGGGGCCGCGCGCCACCCATGAACCTTGCTTGTCACAAAGGACACCTTCAAAGAGGGGAGGCCGGTCGCGCAGATGAGAGTGAACGATATGGCTGACCTCACTGTTGATTACAAGTGCGCAAATTGCGGTACCATCCAAAGCTTCACACGTGATCGTGAAGGAAAGTGGCAACCAGCAATGACTTGCAAAGTATGTGGAACACGTATTTTCCTTAAATTAAGAAGGACTGGACACAAGATCCTTGACGCAGAGTGAACACATTCACTCACCGAGGGGTTGAAAGACCCACTCGCCACCATTCTTACCAATGGCATCTTGGCTTGAGTCTCATGCGCCTCGCCGATTCGATGAATTGGCGATGTCTGAATCCATTCAAACTAACTTACAGAAAGTTGCAGTTCAGGCCAACCCACCCCATCTTATTCTAGCTGGGCCAACCGGTGTTGGCAAAACAGCGGCTTGGAGATTGATCGCCAGACAGATATTAGGACCATCTTGGCATTCTACCACACACGTTCTCCAAGCAAGGGATTTGGCTAAGAGCGCTGGTGCAATGAAGAAATTCGAAGAGTTTCTCAAACCGGGTGGAACATCATCAAAAGATACACTAGCAGGCAGATCTTCATTAGATTCGTTCGATTCTAATCTCACAGTAGCAGATGAAGGAGACACTCCACCTGCAGGCATTGAGAACCATTCACGAATAGACGCCTCTACTGCAAAAGTATCTCGCTTAATTATCATCGAAGATGCTGATCATCTCGGTCCAACAAGACAACCCTATCTTAGAAGAATGATGGAATCGACTTCCTCCACATCGAGATTCATTTTCACAGCCAGGTCTCCATCCAGAATAATTGATGCATTACGCTCTCGTTCAAAACAAATCAGAATACCATCTACTCCTAATCAGATAGTTACTAAGCGCCTCGAGGAGATAGTGAACAAGGAGGAGTTATCGCCAATTAGGGGAATATTGGGTGATATTTCTCACGTTGCGAACGGTAATTTGCGACGCGCTGTATTCCTGTTAGAACTTTTATCCAGGCAAAATAAAATCAACGATAGAAGTAATTTACAGAAAGTCGTCGCTGCTACAACCCTCCTAGGAATTCAACATGTTTTGGAGGAAGCCCTTAGGGGTAGAGTCCATGATTGGAAATGGGAGAAACAAAGCGGTCGTAATAAACGGGTTTTGAAAGGCGCTCTGGGTGCTTTAGACCAATTGATGAATGAGCATGCATTAGAGGCAGAAGATGTGGTGTACCATCTCCACAGGCTACTTACCGCCGGAAGGTTACTACTCGAAGAAACGATGCTCTGTGAATTGTTAGAGGCATTGGCAGATTGCGATGTTAAACTACAGAAATCTATGCACGGCAGAGTTCAACTTGAGGAATTTCTTCATCGCGTTAAAGAGATATCTCAAAATCAAAACTCTTGAATCTTACTTGGCGGACACGGCAGGATTTGAACCCGCGATCTGCGGCTTAGGAGGCCGCCGCCTTATCCAGCTGGGCCACGTGTCCAAATGGTCGGTGAGGCCAACCTTTGAACAACCTATCGCTACCATTCCACCCAAAGTCACATACCAGCGCGCGCAATGCCACCATCATGGGTGAGCCCTCATCGAAGAAGGTATTTCCCGGCATGGGGTCGGGATTACCGAACCCATACAGCGAGGATTTCGATAGAGCTGAAGACTCAATATCTAGTGCCTTTATCGACTACCAGTCTGCAGAGAATCACAGGATTAAATATGGCCGACTAGCCTGCAATCCAATCGTTCTAATGATGAGAAGAATTGCCGGACTTCTGATGGCTCTTACTGCCTTGGCAGGAGTAGTTGCCCCCGATCATCCTCTAACTAGTCCAACACTGATGATTTTGCTTTGGATACCGATGTTAATCGTCTCCATTACACCAGCCTTTATCGCTGCTGAAAGGGCAATGACTGCACTAGTTCTACGCTCTTCACTTTGGAAAGAAGAAGCGATTGTCAAAGGGGTTCGAAGAGACATGATGTCCGAGCCAGGAATGGACCGGATTAAGGCTGGCCTTAACGATGTAAGACTCCATAATGCTACAGCGTCAATTTTGGCCGCAACATCCCTTTCCTTGCTAATTTTAGCTGCCGGGTTAGAACCAAACGGACTCGCCTATAACCTTGTATTACTAATCACTCTAACCTCTAGTTTGGCACTAGCATATCATGCTATTTTTACAACCGACGACATCCGTAAACTTGGTGATGAATTACCTTACTTGGTTCTACATTCTCCAACGCACCACCCTATGAAGTTGGACACAATTCTCGGAGATCTTGTTTATGCGCACCTCGACCCCGATCACTCATTATTGTGGAATCTATGGGAAGACAAATTATCCAATTCAATATTGCCCGGGGTGGATAAAAAACAAGCACGAGAGAGAATATTGTATCTCATGCACCTGAATAGTCGCGGCGACCTTAACGATGATGAAACGATGAATGAACTAGAGGAGTTCATCAAACCAATGGCCATAAAGGACTTACTTCTCAACGACGATGAACAATTTAATTGGGTAAGATTGCAGAGGCTGATAGCTCATGCTAGAGCATGGCAAGTAGAAGTCTTTGATCTGTTAGATCGTTTACAAAACGACTTATTATCTGGCTCAGCAGCAATTACCAAAGACGATTGGAGAATGGATTTGGCACTGGCCTCTCAATGTGATAATCAAACCGGGCACTTGTTCATAGCCCTCAATAATCAAACCACCAAAGACAGGCACCTACGGGTCGAGGTAATCGTCCCAGGAGGAATGCCTGAGAGCCAAGTGCACCGATTCGAACTGAGGTCATGCCCGGGCCCAAATAACGCTGTTAAAATTACTGACAGGCTAGTAGAAGACGCATTAGATTGGATGCCAAAATATCTCGAGAAGGGGGTTATTCTTTGGATCGGAGTTGCGTGGGGCTCCAAGGTACGTGGCAAAAGAAACGTGCAAGTAATTCTTCGTGACGACGATGACACTATTATCGGCTCAAGAATTATCCGTACTGAGGTACTTTTAGGAGATAGTAATCTATCAAAGCAACGCCTTAAGCGTATGCTGAAAGCACGTCAGAAAGGCGAAACTACACTACCAAATTTAGAAATCTCAACAGCGGCATGATGAGAGTTTAAGCGCGTTGCTTATGACATGTCCACTCTTCGCATGGCTTACTGAGGTGGAGTACTTGGAAGCATGGGACATCATCGTAATCGGAGACGGACCGGCAGCACTACACGCGTCGGCAAGTGCAGCAAAGGCCGGAGCATCAATTTTGATGATGTCTGCCGATAGTTTAGGGGCGGGCAATTCAGCCGCCATCGACGGCATTGCAGCGCCATTGAAAGAAAGCACAACTAAGTCTCATCGCGACGATACAATTAGGGCAGGAGGATTCCTTTGCGACCAAGATATCGTTTCAGAACGCATTTCACAAGCAACCCGCCAAGTCGATTTACTCGAAAGGTGGGGAGTTATTTTCCGCCGCGACGCAGATGGAATACCTCTAGTTCGACGCGCAGCAGGACATACACTACCTCGTTTAGCGGGTGCAGGGGATGCACTCTCTCGCGAAACACAACAGGTCCTGGAAGAACAATGCATGCGTCACGGTGTCGTTAGAAGAGGTGACCAAATACCCCTTCAGATAGTGCACACCGATGAACAGATTCACGGAATAATTGCTCTTGACATGTCAACCGGAACCGTGAACTCAATTCAGGCAAAGTGTGTTATTATTGCCGATGGAGGGTATGAGGGAGCCTGGACGGGAACCTCAATCGGACTCGGTTTAGACATGGCTATGAGAACAGGAATGTCTGCTAGAAATCTTGAATTCGTATCGTGGACACCTATGGCAGTCCCTGGCACAAACGTCGTACTACCCGTGGGAATGTTATCCGACGGAGCATCCCTTCACCACCCAAACGGTAACCCCTTGGAAGTGGAAGAATTCGCCGACACCACCAGTATTTCAATCGCAATGGGGGCGCAGAACATAGCGCTCGATGCTAGAAACATGGGCGAATCTGAGAAATGGTGGTCGCAAACTTCTGAATTAGTTTCGACACGATTGGGAATCAACATGGCCCGCCAAACAATACCAGTTAGCGCACAAGCTTCTACAACTCTAGGTGGGATTGTGACCGACGAGCAAGGGAGGGCGATATCTGGAAAATGGTCGCGATGGTTCACTGGCCTTTATGCAGCAGGAGATGCAGCATGCTCAGGAATCCATGGCGCAGGAATGGTTGCAGGAAACCGCCTTCTTGACGCTCTGACAGGAGGCCACATCTCTGGACTTCACGCCGCAGAACATGCGTCCAAGACGACTTTCTCTGGAAGAGCCGCACTCGAAACACAACTAGGAGTTTCAGAAGCGGATCTGGATTTCGAAATGGCTGGCGCCGAAGAAGGCCCAGTTCAACGCGCAGGGCCTTTGTTTGCTAAACTTACAGAAATCATGACCACACATGTTGGAATGAATAGAGATGCTGAAGGTTTGAATGCAGCATTGGAAGAACTCAATTCCCTAGAATCATCTGCTGCTAATCTCCATGTAGATGATAACAGTAGATTGTTTAACTCGAATCTTCTTGATGCATTACGAATCAAGGCTGGAATTAGATTAGCTAAAGCGACAGTACAAAGCGCGCTATCCCGGACAGAAAGCAGAGGGGTCCATCAGAGAGCGGACTTTACTGAAACCGATTCTGAACAGATGTACCACACCTTAGTCGATATCGAAGGCAACATTTCAACTCTAGCAATTAGGAAAGGTAGTGCTGGCTCTTGGGTACTAACTCCTGAAGAGTGATGGTAAAAACACCCTCAATACTTTGAGGTGCATGCGGTCAGCAACTGATATGGCAGAGCCAACCCTGTTTCAAAAAATCCTATCGGGAGATGTTCCTGGTAACTTTGTTGCAAGAGGAGACAGTTGGGGCGCATTTCTAGATGTGTTCCCTCGTTCTGAAGGGCACACGCTTGTAGTTCCTTCAAATCCAGTGCAGAGGATTTCTGACTTATCGGTGAATGAGCTGGGGGAACTTTTCGAAGGAGTGAAAAGAACTCAAGCGATATTGGGGGCTTATTTTGATGCCACCGATTTCACAGTGGTTGTCCACGATGGCCCACTTGCCGGACAAGAGATACCACACGTCCATGTCCACATAATTCCGAGATTAGAAGGAGATGACGGAAAAGCATTACCTGCAATGTTCCCCAAATCAAATCCACAAAACCCTCCTGATTTTACCGGACTTTCAGAACTTTGTAACAGAATAAAGGAGGCCTCGATATGAAAAGCGGTTCAGATGGAGCACGAGATCGTCACGGAGAATTACTTCCCGAACTATCAGCTTCGGCAACAAAAATGAATTACCAAAAATTGGTAAACACGCCTCTGCCAAAGTTCAACGAAAAATACCCCGGCTCTCCCTTCTTTATGGAGTTAGGATATTTTTGCCTGCGTAGGACATTTAATTCTGTATTCCGTACATTCGAAGTAACCGGTACTGAAAACATCCCAGATGATAGAGGTACTATGTGCTCTGCATGGCACACAAACGGCCTACTCGACCCTATATCGATATTTTTAACACACCCAAAGATGTTCGTAGTCGGGGGCCGCCATGATCTTGTCACCCGCCCAATTCTTGGGTTTTGGGCAAGAAAGTTTGCAGTTCAACCAGTCGTAAGGAAAGCAGAACTACTACGCGGCGGATGCTCGGAAGAGGAGGCCAACTATCTCAACGGGCGCTCACTTTTGAATCTCGCAACCGGAATTTCTCATGGTTTCGCTTGTGCATTATTCCCCGAAGGAACCAGTCATTCTGAAAGCCACCTTATCAGGGTCAAAACCGGCCCCTTTAGAACAGTATTAGCCGCCGCA
>JAACDL010000190.1 GCA_009936765.1 Methanobacteriota archaeon | reverse complement strand
CTTTAATCCGTGCACAGATGACAGCAATGCTTGCATTAGCTCAACATGATTCTGGGAAAACTCCAATCTTCCAATACCCTGAAAGTGGCGATTCGATGAGTGAAAATGAATCTAGAATGGTCGAATGGGCTCAATCAAATGATTCTGGAGAAAACACTCTCCCTGTCCATGTTTCATGGCAACTGAATGAGCGTATGTACGGGGATTTACAAGGTTTAGACAAGCAAGAGACTCGCGATAAATATGGCGACGACCAGGTGCATATCTGGCGCCGTTCGTATGATGTCCCTCCTCCGAATGGTGAGTCGTTAGAATTGACAGCGGCGCGAACCATCCCTTATTTGCAATCAGCAATTATGACTTCATTAGAAGAGGGAAAGAATGTGTTTGTAGCAGCTCATGGAAACAGCCTCCGTTCAATGGTAATGAATATCGAAGGGTTGTCAAAAGAAGAAGTTCTGAAATTAGAGATCCCAACAGGCCAACCTATCGTATACGAGTGGAGTAATGGCAGTTGGCTACGGAGGTGATTCCTTGTCTAAATCTTGGCAATGGGCTCCTGCAATTTATCTTGCCGGATTACTCTTGATGAACATACTTAGCACACCCTTCGGGGTTTCAGAAATGCCAGACGAATGTCCCGAAGGCTCTATGAATTGTGATTACAGAACAATTCAGTTAGATGTTAGCGATGAAGAACTCGATGATGCTATCATGGAATGGGCACGTGAAAGATCGTTTACGACAACATTCACTCCTGGCCATGTAGTCGATAGGTCGCTTGTTTTTCAATTTCCAGATGATGTCCATTATTCCAATGAATGTGGAACAGTTGACCTATTCAGCAAGTCAAGATTAGGACGTTCAGATCTTGGTGTGAACAGTGAAAGGTTAGATCAATTAGAAGAATATCTTCTTGATTATGACTTTGAAACAACTTGTCAGTAGGCAATTCCATCATCGTTAACGAATACGACATTGACTCCCAAACCTGCTTTGTGGAATGCTATTAATTCGAGAGAATGTATGCGGTGCCCGGTAGGTGCAACTCCCAGAACCTTCCTCTTGTCTTTTCGTGAAAACCATGATTTCTTTTCACCAATAACTCTCCTTTCTCCCTCAATTCCATCAAACCATGGTAAAGGTCCCTCTGGAGAAAACTCAATTCCTAAAATTAGGTCTACGCCGTCTGTGGATTGAGCAGCACTAGCATCTGCCTCGCTAGGTATTGCTGGACAATTTGGGTGAGTGTGAAGCCAATGTGTGAACCTTCCAGCCCTGGGTCCTCTATCAGTCCCAAATACTTCATCGGTCCATTCTTCTGGCAAATGATGGACAGAATATGAATCTCCTCTATTGACCATAGCGGCCTCATTTATTCTGTACCCCTGCCCGGCAAACAGGTTGTCGCGTTGTTTTTCACCTTGGAACTCGACTTCAATTTCTGGTAAGTTTTGTAATTCAGAAACATCTAATCCAACAAGAATTTCATCTGGAAGGGCTTTGAATGCCCATTCTAGAATATCTTCTAGGATTCTTGCGGGAAAGTGAACTTGTGCCACATATTCTTCTCTACGGTTATGGGATTCATCATTGTAGATGGCGATAGCATCTGCTACCCAATCGCTCACCATGGTATGGCGAACCAGTGCTTAGACATGAAGAAGTCGCAAAACTGTACTTGTTCGGGCAATACTTGAATACTCCCGGTACCTTATTGACACCATGGCGAAGAAAAAGGGAGGATTCGGACGTTTCCTCGGTGCCATCACTGGTAGCCCGTACGAGCGCTTGCAAAAGCAAATCGACAAAGTAATTTCAGAAGCAAGTAGCGACAAGGCTCTGGCTAGAACTTTGAAAAAATTAGTCAAAGCTATTGGCGACCAGTACGATGAAGAAAACATCGATGAAGAAGAGCATGACCTATTGATCGAATCAATAGAGGAAGCGGACCCTGAAGGCCGCTCTTTCCCAAAACTAACCGATGATAGTGATGAATTCTATGACGGTGGAGATATGCCAGATTCTCCCAAACTTAATCTTGGAAAGCGCAAGAATCTAGACGACTTGATGAAATCCCAAGGTTCAGAGTTTACAGGTTCCTTCGGTAGAGATGAATTCGAAGAGTTCCGCCAATCCATGTCTGCAGATTTCTATGCGGAATCTGATGATGCTATTGCGGCAGGAGATCACCAACACGAAATCCGCACTCAGAACCGTGTGTTTGCAGATGCTGAAGATGGAATTAACCAGCTAAAGAAACAGATGGCAGAAGAAAGCGGCCTTGAAGATCCTAGTTCAGATGAAGAAGCAGACGAGAATTACTACACTGACGATGATGGAATCGAATGGTGGAAAGATGATGACGGCTACTGGTGGTATCGAGAGCCAGGTCATGATGATTGGCAACCTCACGAGTGAGTATTCCAAACATCTAGTGTCGCTAGTTCAAATTTGACAATCCCAATGTCAGCTCCAATTTTCAGCATTGCATTATTTGCCATGCTTGCTGAACTCATTGCGATTATTGTAACTGGCCTATCAATCTCAGATGCAAGCAACTTTCTCAACACATCCAATCCTTTGATTGGAGGCATATAGTGGTCGAGTAACAGTATGTCTGGTGAATACTTTGAGATGCGTTCTAAACAATCCTGTGAATCCCAATACTGTTTAAATTCAACATTTGCCATGTTGACGCCGCCACTTATGAGAAGCGCTTCAATGTCAACAGAATCCTCGAAGGCTAGAACCTTCATTCTTCAACATCCCACCAATTAGGGACCTCGAACCATTCAGGTGCATTTTCACTTCTCTCGATTAAAGGTAAACTCAATGTTGAAGATGAGTCTGCGTTAATTCCCATCCCTATTGCTGTACAAGCACTAGGAAGGTAGTCTTCTCCACTTTCTGTAAGTACTATCGAAATCTCATTTCCTGCAGGTATGAGGGCGTCTATTGGATTGAATTCCATTAGCATTAGGTAGTCGGTGAAAGGAGTAACAATTTTCGCTTCATGGCCACCATCTCTGTATCTGACATCCATTGTGCCATGACCTATTCGAAGACCGGAGGTTGAGTCATACATGGTTGCAAAAACCTGCCCTCCATCGCACAATCCTGTTGTTACTGAAAGGTGAAGAGTCGGTAGACCTGAGATGAATCTATCTTCATCAGATGCTGGTATTGTAATTGTCATTTCAGATGTTGCACTAACAGTATTACCTGTTGCAGTTGTCTGGTCCAATGGTATAGTCTCCCATTCGAAATCCTCTGGTGGCCAAGTATCTTCTACGTGCCACTTACCATCATTACGCTGCATTTGAACATGCAAATCAGGCATTGGACCGTTATCCTTGAGCCAGTATTCGAACCATGCAAATAGGTCTACTGCCCAATCCATTCTGCTCATTTGTGGATATGCTTCCGCTCCATATCCTGATGTTAATTCTCCATGGCGGTCAGGTTGGTCTGGATAATTGTGAGCCCATTGGCCCATAATTCCTCTAGCCGGAATACCTGCATCTCTCAACAACTGATATGTCGGGAATGCATGGTATGGGTCTACATTCCAATCTTGCATTCCCCAAACTAGGTATACGCTCCCTTTGTAATTCTCTAATACATCGGGTAAATGCCTTCTTTCATCCCAGTAGTCATTCCACTCAGCCCCGCCATATTGAGCCCATAGTTGGGTGGTAAACGGATTTAGTGGACCTGTTAAATCATCTTGGCAAACTCTCAACTCATCAGTTGTGAGATCACTAGTTGCAGCCTGATATGCTGCATCATAACCTAGGGCTCTAAACTCACTAGAACCGTTTCGATAGAACATTTCTTGTACCCCAATTGAGCCCGAAATTGGAACAATTGTCTTCAGGTGTTCTGAAGGATTCTGTGCGGCTTCCCAGTTGGTTGTACCCGCATATGATTTGCCCATTAGTCCAACATTACCGTTAGACCACTCTTGTTCACCAAGCCAATCAACTACTGCTTGTATTCCGGTTTGCTCACCTAAGCCTTTGACATCTTGACAGTGAGTAGATTTGCCAGTTCCAAAAGTTGAAGCTTGTGCGAGTGCATATCCGTGAGAGATGAAATTATCGTATACCCAAGCACCAATACCTCCATCGGGAACTGTGTTCGGATTGGAGTCTTCACCAACTCCTGGCATTCCTTCACCGCCGAAGTCATAGTACGGGTGAATTGTCATGATTACAGGCACTTCTTGTCCTTCAGGCACATCTGGCAACCACAAAGCAACATGCATAACATCTTCCTCAGGGAAACCTGCATCCTCTTCAGAAGCAGGCAATTCGACAGAGACAAAATGTTCTGTGTATGTTAGAATATCATAGGTACCATTTACAGGTAATACTGATCGCATTTGTGTTAGGTCTAAATCCATGTTATGGCGGTCTTGTAGTGGGGTTTGCCACCACTCATATGACTGTTCAGAATTATCATTTTCTAGAACAACTTCTCCGAAACTTGTCCCCAAAATAAGAAACACGATAGACACTGCAATTGTTGCAGCGAAGGTGATATTGAGTGCTCCACCATCCCCGGTTGGGATGATTTCTGCATCGAATACTTCGTCTTCCATCATGAGAGACGATGAGAATCTCACTCATCAGCCTTCTCTAGAGCCGTTCATGACACAAATCATCAAAGAGTTGCTAACTTAGCGCCAATCATGAGCGAGCAGTATACAGTGGCAGGCCAGACAATTCCGACTATAACTTCTGGATATGGCGGCTTTCTGATTATTTGGGGAATCGTAATATCAGTAGTTTCCGATTCTGACTCGATAACATCTTTCTTCCCGTCCTTGTTAGGAATACCTCTTCTTTTGTCTGGTATTCTTGCTGCAAAGATTCCTGAGAAAAGGAAGTTGTGGATGCATATTGCTGCAACTTTTGGATTATTGTGCGCATTAGGGGGGACTCGCTTTTTCATGGTCATGTCTGACGGGAGTAATTACGCATCAGGTTCGATGCTAATGCTACTATTAACAGGCTCAGCATACACCTATTTCTGTGTACAATCTTTCATCCATGCAAGAAAAGCACGTCAAGAATGATTTCATGATGTTTGAATGATTGGAGTGTTACATGCGAGCCATTGCAATTCTGCTAAGCGTGCTCGTTCTGAGTCCAATTGCTGGTGCAAATTATGAGACCGGAGATGGAGACTGGAGAGAATTCGAAGTCGATATGTCGGGTTGGATTGATGGACCAGAATTAGAAGGTTCGCCTATGGATGAGCCTCGAGCAGGCGATGCAGTATTGGTAATCGAAGTCGAATACAAACCTAGCCACCTTGGTGCATCAGTACAAGGTGAAATCGTGATTGAATTATTCGAAGAATGGGCTCCTGAAACTACAACAAATATGATCAAGAATGTTGAGGCTGATATCTATAATGGTATTTTCTTCCACAGAGTGATTGATGATTTCGTAGCTCAAGCAGGAGACCCTACTTGCAAAACAGTTGCAGTTTATCCGGCTACAAGTGCACAATGCGGCAGTGGAGGAACAGGAGAAAATTTGGACATGGAGCACCATGAGAAATTGTCTCATGTAGATGGCGCTATTGGTATGGCACGCGGGCAAGACCCCGATAGTGCAGACTCCCAGTGGTATATCGCCGAAACAGAAGCACATCAATTAGACCCTGAAAACAGGGAGGATGAAGGATATGTCACATTTGGAATTGTAAGAAATGGAATGAGCCATGTAAGAGCAATTGCAACGGTGCCAACATCAGATGACCCAACTGGAGAAGAGATTGTAGTAAACCCTGCTTCTTCTGCAGGAAGGCCTATTTGGGAAGTACATATTTCGAATGTTGAAATGATTGGAGTGATTCCTGGAGATGCGGATTCTGAAGTTGTTGAAACGCAATCTTTCTTTTCAACAACAGCAGGGAAAGTAACAATCTCAATGGTTATAATCGGGGTTTGCATTGCTAGTTACGTGATTTTCGTAGGTAGTAGAGAAGAAGAGCCAGATGCAATTCTTCTGGGCCCGGAAGATTAACTAATTTTCAAATCTAGAACAATATGTCTGATGCGTGGGCAATATTGTTTGACGTCTTCTAAATGAATACGTGTAGCAACTTTACCACTTACAGTGGAAAACCATTCAGTTGTTTTTTCAGCCCATTCTTCAATCTCATCTTCATGAACATTCATGTGTACGTGAATTACTCCACCCTCTTGTTTCAGACAGTTAATCGCTAATCCCCATGTTTTCATCGATGAAGGGATTAGCCCAAGGATTACTCTGTCTGCAATTCCAGATAATTGCTTCATAGTATCACGATTATCTCCTTCATATATCGTGCATTTGTCTGAGACAAAATTTCTCTGTAAACCTTTACTTAGTGCCAAAATGCTGTCTGGATTTATCTCACAAGCATGAACATGCTCTGCCTTACCGCGAGTTAGGAATTGCAATGTGTAGTAGCCAATACCGCAGTAAGCATCGACAATTATTTCTCCTTCAGTTTGTAACTCACCCATTCTTCTTCTCTCTGTGACATTCCCAGATGAGAACATGACGGCCGTGGCATCGAATTCATATTCAACAAAATTCTCTCTATGCACTACCCATCCGTCTTCACCATAGATCAGTTCTAACTGAGACTTCCTTCTTATTCCAGAGTCTATTTCTCCCTGAATCGCTATACGTTTAGCACCAAGGGCAATAGCAACTTTCTCTAAGGGCCAATCTGTAGTATCTGTTCCATTCTGGAATATGACCATGTCTCCCAGTTTTTCCCATCTGCGAGGAGGCTCATCCAAAATCAGCTCTAGTCTCTCATGGGGATTGTGCCTTTCAACACAATCAAATTTCAACTTTAACTCACCATCCAAAACAGGTATTGCTATCATTTCTTTGTAAGGCATCGGCTTCAAATTAGAATTTATTTTTCCTTCATCCTTCAGACGTTGGTACTCATCTGAGGCCACATCTCGACCACACAAGTATGCGTAAGAGAGGGTCACAATTGACTGCAGGTTGGCAAACCATGTTAAATGTCCCAGTGTAGGAATGGGTGGTAGCATGAAGTCGAGACTAGCATTTTCTCTAATTTTCTTATTTGCAATTTCAATTCTAGCACCTCTTGCTAGTGCAACTGGAATGCAAGCATGTACTATCAACGGCGGAGTCTGTGATACTTGGGATAAAGCAGATGATGGTACTGAAAACCAACAAGATTGGATTGAAGGAGTTTACGAGTTCGATTTGGTAGACACCTCAACTATTGAGATGGAAATGTCTTGGGCATTATATGAGTTCAACCGTTCCACATTAGGTCTGGATGGTGCTGCCATGAATGCAGCATTAGCGGCCGAAGGAATGAGTGCACAAGATGGTGCACCTGCCGACCTCATTCGTAATTACTTCGATCAAACAACCGCTGGTGCAGGCACTCCTACCGTCAAGGAAAAGTTAGTTTCAGAGGTTAACGATACTATTGAGGAGTTGCTTGGTAATGGTTTTGGAACTGTAAATGAAATCTCTACAGATTACGTTAATTCAATTTCAAACTCTGGAATAACCACGACATGTAGCGATGACCCTAACACTGATACTGCAGCTGAGGGTGGACTCTCAAACAATGTATTTGACCCTCCAATATGCTTCACAGTGTCAGCAACTGTCTCATTATCAACTTCGACCTTCAACCTTGGTACTGTGGACCCTTTGACTCTTGATCGAGTATACCGTGGTATGCTAGTAATGGGCTCGGACATAACATCTGAATTCGAGTTGTTTAGCGAACCTGGCCATTCCTCAGTATTCGTGATTAATCCACCAGATTTCGCAACAGTGAAAGGTGTTGATTCTGGAGGAGTTCAAGTTATCAGAGCTGGCCCTCCATCATATCTGGCTGCTCAATGGTTAATCGACAATTTGGATGCACCAATATTGGGGGAACGAATCTCTCAAGATGTTAGTGTTGAGATCGGCCATCGTAATTCAACTCAGACTAGCAGCGTAGAAGTAACTCCTTTGGATACAGGTATTACCTTGGACGTCACTCTAGATATGTCGGATGAAAACTCGGCATGGATAGATATCATTGCAGGAATTAACCACATCGATAAGAGTACTATGGATGACTGGGGTATTTCTTTGGTTGACGTAACTCAAAATGCTAAGGTTCCGTGGGTTACATCTGACGGTATCCGATTGGCTTATCACAATGACTTGATTGAATTAGACGACTTCGCTGATAATTTCCCTATGGATAGAGTCGGTAATGCAGTAGAAGATGCAGTGCCAGGTGTAGGCTCAGTCGAAATAAATAGTCCAACATGGGTTTCAAATTCGATAGCAATTGGTATACCTGAACCTTCGGGGGGCCTGAATCATACTCATTCTGGATGTCCTGAAACGTTGCCTCCGGGTACGGTGGTGAACTATTGTATTGAAGGACCCAATGCTATGGACGGTAACAATCCAATTTACCTTCGGGCTTCATCGAATTCATTTGAATTACATATTCTCGATTTACTAAAACAGGAAATAAACGATTCAACAGGGATTTTGGATGTAATTCAGGAAAGTGATTTGAAGAAACTACTAGACTCCGGCTTGAGTATTGAATCTCAATTCGGGCAGGACCTTTTACAAAAAATGATTCCGAGTGAACTTCCTCCCACAGAGCTGACCCTTGAGTTGATTTTGCCGGTATGGATGCAAGCCGCCACTGGAGAATCATCAATCATTTTGGTTGAAAGAACCAATGGTTTGGACGAACTTGGAATATCTATGTCTGGACCGAATGCATACGATCCTAGGCATGCCATTCTGGATGATGATGACAACGAAATATGTTCTGCCGATAGAGCAGATTGGTCATGTATAGATCTCGATGTTGACTTTGATGTCAGTGACTTAGACTTCAACGAGTGGGGCCCAAGTATTGATGTTACAGCATCTTTCACAGCAACTATAGATGTATACAGAGTAAAAATTCCAGATAAAGTATTAGATAAAATGCAATCTGAAAATACAACAATTACCATGGAGGTAATCCCTTCAGATTTAATTCGTTTAGGACTAGATATCACTGACAGACTGATTGAGCCCCATTTTGAAGAAGTGGATTTAGGTGGGGATGAGAATGCTACAATCGAATTGACAACTAGTGGCCTTGAAGATTTCATAGATGATCTTGGTCAAGAATTAACCGAAAACATCCATCGGGAAGCCAAAGAAATAAGCGCAAAAAATGATAATGCTGAATTAGATTTGTCTGGGATTCAGATTATTACATCCTTAGAAAACTTAGGAAATATCGGAGCCTCAATGGGTGATGAAACTCCAATCAGGTTATCTGTTAGAATACCGGAATTTACTATGGAAGCGGGTGTTACAAATGGTTGGGGTGGAATCACAAATGGGGACCCAACAGTCGGAATCACAACCGCATTTTACTCTCCAATAATCAATATGGCTAATTCTTTCAGCAATGCATTCACTAATTTTGGATTACAATTTTTACAAATGGGTGGCTCTGGATTAACAGCAGATAATAATGGCGCACCTTTCGAATTTAAGATAGAATCTACTGAAATCGAACATGAAGAAACCGAGTCGGAATTGCGTGGAGAAATTACATTCGTTCTTCCAGATGGCATCACCCTAGAAAACTTCCAAACGGCAAACGGCTGGGAAGAAGTAACTACTGATGATGGGCGACAGAAGATTACAATCTCTCTTGAGTCTTTCACTGCAGGTGATGAATTTGTCTTCAGTGTCAAAGTATCATGGTGGTTTGTGTTTATGCAAATTTGGATTTATCCAACAATTCTATTGTCATTGATTATTTGGCGGGTTAGAGCTAGAAGGAAGAAGAAGAAAAGAAAGAACCAGGCACTTAATGCTACAGAAAACAAGATTGTTTCAAGTGGTAAAGGAGGACTTTCTGATTCTGATTTCAATTCACTAAGCACAGGATATGACCCTTCTACTCCAAGTAGTGGCGATTTTAACATGTACGATGATGATAATTTGTACGGCGACAAATGGGATTAGTGAAGAGAATCATAAATTCTCTTGGCCAAGGAGTGGCCAATCCCAGGAACAGTCTTCAGGTCTTTCACAGTTGCATGAGTGATGCCTTGTCTTCCGCCAAAATGCCTAATCAGGGATTGTAATTTCTTAGCCCCAAGGCCGCTAACATTTTCAAGAGGGTCTGACAAACGACTTTGTGCTCGACTTTTACGATGGAATTTATTCACAAACCTATGCGCTTCATCACGAGCATGAACTAGCACTCGGCCTCTTCTATCCAGAATAATGTCTTCTAGTCCTTCTCTGTGAATCGTTTCTTCTCTTTTAGCAAGACTTGCTAGTTGCATACGATCCCTAACTCCATGCTTTTCCAACATTTTAGCGATGATGGATAGGTGAGTTTCCCCTCCATCTATGAGCAATAAATCTGGCCAATCTTCAACTCTCTTTATCCAGCGCTCGACAACTTCTCTCATCATTCTGAGGTCATCCATAGCATCCCCTTTCACCGTATAGGTGCGGTATTCTTTCTTTGCAGGCCTTCCATTGCGAAGACAGACACTTGCTCCGACTCTTGAATCTCCAAGTAGTTGCGCCATATCGAAACAAACGATATGGTCAAGTGAATCCATAGATAACAATCTCGCAGCTTCATCTGCAGCTCTCTGTTCCAAAGAGCCAGATGCCTTGTTTGACATTCTTTCAATTTGCATCTCAGCATTTTGTCTTGCTAGATTAGTTAGGGTAACAAAGTCTCCACGTGATGGAGTTCTATTTTCGACATTTGAACCTCGTCGTTCAGCAAGCCATTCAACTATTGTTTCATTTAGTGGGATTGGAGTCAGTAATAGTCGAGGAGGTCTCCTGTTTGAATAGTGTTCAACGACGAAACTTGAGATTGAGTCACCTTCATCACCACGATGGATTAACGGCCAAGCTTCCTGACCTTTGATGGCTCCATCATCTGCATGAATGACTACGATTGCCGCAAGTTCGCCCTTGACACCAATCCCAATTGCATCACAGTCTCTGTATACGGTTGAAGATATCACTTGCTGACTTGTGACAGTTCTCACCGCCTTGATCATATCTCTAATTGAAGCAGCCCTTTCATATTCTTGATTAGTTGAAAATGTATCCATTTCTAGAGCGAGTTCTTCGATCAAATCAGTAGCATCTCCGTCGAGTATTCTCCTTACGCTAGCAACTCTTTGAGAATAATCTCCAGCGGTTATACACGGTCCTGCGCATAGCCCGATATGCATTGCTAGACAACCTTGTGGTAGCAATTCTTTGCAGTCTCTGATTCCGAAATGCCTTCTCAATAGTTGAACAACTTGTTTTGCAGCAGCCGCATTAGGAAAGGGCCCCCATTTCCAGGAGTCATTTGGAGGGTAGCGTGTGTACATTATTCTAGGAAATTCTTCTTTGGTTAGCGAGAGATAAGGATATGATTTGTCATCTTTCAACATAGAGTTGTATCTTGGCCTATGTTGCCTGATTAATTGCCTCTCCAGAATCAACGCTTCTTGTGGAGAGTTGGTTACTATACATTCAATTTCATCCGCTTTGTTTACTAATTCTGGAATCATTGCTCTATCGGGGTTTGAGGCAAAGTAAGAACGGATTCGTTGTGAAAGAACAGTTGCTTTTCCAACGTACAGTACTCTTGCTTTCGATGTACGGAAAAGGTATACCCCTGGTTTGGCCGGGAGATCGACCGTATCAGGATCCACCGGCATGAATCGCTTGTAGTGTCGGTGGATGAAGAATACATCGCCAATCAGATAGGGGCAAGAAACATCATTGATGAGCGATAACGAACTAACATGGTGACCGGGCCAGAGGCAAGAATTCTAGCCCGGCTTGCTACATTCCCCTCAAGTTTAGACTCTGCATGGGATGTTCCTAGAGAGATTTGCCTTCCTGGATTATCCGAATATCTAGGCGTCGTTCGTTCCGCATTACACGCACCTCTAAACGAATTAATATCTAAGAATTTGATCGTTGAAAGGAAAGCCCATGTTATTGGCGGAGGCAGCCGAAAAAGGAAAGTGTATCACATCACAGTTGCAGGTCGTGCTGAGTGTGAAGGCGTAGAAATTCCAACTAAAGTTAAGATTGGGGAATTGTTAGGAAACCCTCCAGCACAAACTTTGTTGAAGGGTAGGAACTCTCTAATTAGTAATTTGAAAGATGTATCAAAATTGATCCTCACTGGCCTTCCCGGGATTGGTAAAACATCGTTATTACGCTGTATTGCAGATGAGTTGGTAGGGGAAGGCAAAACTGTGCGTTTCGCCACTATGGAATCGTTCAAGGATATTACACAAATTTTTCAGGAGTGGGGTCTTGAACATAGTAGCGAGGAAGCCAATCTAAACCTAACAAAAAATGAAGTGTTAATTCTAGATGAAGTACAAGAAGTAAATCAAAGACATCTTGGGAGGTTGGAACAATTTGTACAAAAATCACCACATGTGATCATGGCTAGTCGCGCTCCAATACCGATTAGTGAAGGTTTTACAATTGTAGAAGTACCTCCATTAGAAATTGAAGATGCAGTTACATTATTGCCAGTTCATTTGGAAGATCGAGAGTTAGTTGCTGAAAGGTTAGGTGGGCATCCATTAGCCTTGCAAATGCATGATGAAAAATCAGTATTGCCCGAAGCAGGTTCAGATTTACAAGAATGGGTTAGAGATGTAGTGTTGTCTAATCTGGGTCAAGAGATAGTAGGTTTGGACGAATTATCATTATTGCCAGTTCCGGTTCCTTCAGATTTATTACAACATGAAAATCATTTACTAGAATTAGATGATCATGCACTGATAAGGTGGTTAGAAAGCGGTGTTGAGTTACATCATCTGGTTAGAAACGTACGCTCGACTATGCTTACAGAAGTCGACCACAAAAAGGCTGCAAACTATTGGTCAAGAATAAAAGGAGATCTTGCTAGATTAGTTGAGATGCATCATATCTTGAATTCTGGTGGAGATATCGAATCACATTTGCTTTCCAACGCTGAAGCCCTGATGGTAAGGTCTAGTGCAGGATTAGCTACATTGATTGGAGACGCAATATATCGAAGTCCATCGAAATCATTGCATAGAATTGCGGCGATGGTTGCAATCGAGAGGGGAGAGCCAGAAATGGCATCTGAGCATTTAGCAAATTGCGATGCTCCTGATTTAGAATATTCACTTTCGTTATTGGAGGGAAATACTGATTTGGCAATTCCAGAGAACTCTGATTCAAGGCTAATCTTGTCAGAAGCATCTAGAAGGTTAGATGATAGAATACCCGGTCAAACTCCTGGTAATGACATCATCAAATTATTGGATAAACTCGATTTCAGTCAAGTTACTGATGATATGAAGAAAATCATACTTGTTGCAATTGCCCACATCCGCCACTCATGGTATATCGCAAATAGAAATTGGACTGAAGCTGCAGAGATAAGGGATAATTTAGAATCCATTTCTCACAGTGAAGATCCTCAACTAAAGTCACTTAAACTGCGCGATGAAATCGCTCAATCAACTCCGGGTTCATCATCATTTGATAACTTGGTTGACACTGTATTTTCGAGGTCGGGCTTACGTGCAATTATGTTACAACTGTCCATAGTCCAGAAGTGTGATGACAAAAGGGCTGCATCGCTTTTGAATAAGATAGAACTACCAAGTTCAGCATCTCAAAACAATCTGAATTCAGCTAGAAGAATAGCAGCCAAAATTTGGTATTTGCGAGCAGTTTACAAGACACACAACCCATTCTCATCTCTAGCAGAAGCAATCTCACTTTGGAAGCGTGCACTTTGTCCTAATGCGGCCAAAGATGCAACGGAAATGATGCATAAATTACTGTGATTATATCTCGGCACCAAGCAAAGTCTTGGTGTCAACAATTCCTGAAATAGGCCTTATCTCTTCAACAATAACTTTCGTCAATGTGTATTCATCATCGGCCTGTATTTTTGCAATCAGGTCATATTCTCCGAATAGCATCCAGCG
Source organism: Methanobacteriota archaeon (assembly GCA_009936765.1). GTDB lineage: Archaea > Thermoplasmatota > Poseidoniia > Poseidoniales > Poseidoniaceae > MGIIa-K1. The sequence continues at coordinate 22,684 of JAACDL010000190.1, read as the reverse complement.
ATTGACAACGTGCTCTATTTTGTCCAAGCTGCTGCGAACATCATGCTCACTTCCAGGTTTAGTGGTAATTAATACAAATCCAGTAGCCATTTTCTCACCTCAATAATCAACAGCAATCATCGTTTGAGTCTCTCGAACTCCAGATATCTGCCTAAATTCTTTCATCAGCATCCCAGTGAGGCCTTTTGCATCGGCAGATGAAATCCGAATTAGGAGGTCAAATTCTCCGTAAAGGACATGCACTTCTGAAACACTAGGGTTGCCTGAAAGTTCCAAATAAACCTCTCTTTCTTTGGTCGGCTCAGTCTTAAACAGGACGAACGCTTCAGGCATTAAACAATCCACATAACACCCCCTATTCACTGTGCCGATTTAACTTCTAAGTTCAAACCTAGAGGGGGAACAGTCTAATGCATTGAGGGTGTCGTGGAAATATGATGAGTAAAAAGTCAGTATCTGCGGTTGGCTTACTCATTATTTTCTGTCTGTCATCACAATCACCAATTTTCTTGAGTGTCGACGAAATCAGTGAAACTAGTGGGCGTGCGCAAACAACTTGGTCAGGAGAAGTTGTTCTCAATAATCATCACACTGTTTCAGTTACTGATGAACTGATTATTTCAGCTTGTACAAACGTAACAATGTCAAATGGAGTTAGGATCTTTGTCGAAGGTCGAATTACAGTTGAAGGAACAAGTAATTGTCCGGTTTACTTTGACTATGCGGGTGGCGGTGACCACATGGGAATTCAGTTCAATTCCACTTCAAACGGCAGAGGCAGTAGAATAGACAATGCTTCAATTATTCACTCAACTTATGGACTTACGATTTACGGGTCCGACCCTTATCTTGCCAATGTAACAATCTGGAATGCAGATGATGTAGGTGTTGACATGTTCAATCCCGCAACACCTACTATACGTGATATGGTCATAGATGAAGCCGGGCAAGACTGGAACTTTCCCACATACTGGAGGTACGGAATCGGACTTTCAATAGGGGCTGGTTCGGCTCCGAATATTGATGGTTTGACAATCTCCGATGCGGTTACCAGAGGTGTCAATTTATGGGGTAACTCTGGTGGCCTTCTACGCAATATCACAATCTCAAATATTACGGGGGCAACTCTTGCCGAAGCTGCAGGAATTTGGGTAGAAGATAGCGTTCCATTGTTGGAAGGTGTCTCAGTTAACCGTTCAGATCACGGTGCAATAATCCGCCACATCGATGATGGCATTACTACCAGGGCAGTAATCAGAGACTTGAATATTCGGAATTCCATGTACAAGGCTCTCATAATCGACAAAGAAGACCACACAAATTACACAAATTATCAGAGTGCAATAATCGAGGGTTTAGAAATTAGTGGAACTGGCGGACCTGATGCTAAGACGTCCGGTCTTGCTACTGCTACAATTGAGATAAACGCCACAGGTGCTTGGATTGAAGATGCTCATCTTGAAGACAACGACGCCGTTGGAGTTCAGTTATATTTCGTGGATTCATCGACTATATTCACAAATCTTTCAATCAATAATACTGGAGGCTCTGGAAGTGGCGCAGATGGTGCAGGAATCTCGATACGTTCTTCTTATTTCGCAGCTAAATTTGACGGACTTGAGGTTTCCAATTCTACAGGTCCTGGAGTATTTGCTTTGAACGGTGGAGCAATTCAAGGAAACGATTGGAACCTCCATGACAATGGTCAAGAGGGATTCTACTTAGAGAGCGCAGCAACTATTGTTGACGGTTTGACACTAGACAACAATGGTAACTCAGGCGTACATATTGATGATGCTAGGTACGTCTACCTTTCTAATCTGTCCAGTTCTAACAATGCAGATGCAGGACTTGAATTCAACAGAGCGAATGATATTGAGTCTGGTTCCGGAGACGTCAGTTGTGTATCTTGTGTTTCAATTGGCAACAACCGCGGTGTTGTAATCACAGATTCAGTCGATATTTATCTTGAAGATCTACAGATACATGACCCATTGACAGGGCCTGCGATATCGATTGATAATAGTGGTTTGAATATCGGTTCTCAGGGCGGATTGTTCCATTTACATGACGTAGAAGCTTGGGTGAATAATAGCGGACCTGGAATCGATATCGTTGCTGCAGAAGGCGTGATTGATGGGCTCGACATCTACGGAACTCATGGAGGACTCATTTGGGATGCAGAGCATAATGTTGAGAGGGTCAGTGTTCTATCAAATGCTAATTTCTCAGGAAGTGGTTGTCTCAATCTCTCAAATCATGACCAATTATCAGGGTCTGGAAATACCATAACGTCTAGTTGCACAGGTGAACTCACATTCACCAATGTTGAACTTAATTGGACAAAATTCAGTGATATTGGTTCACATGTTCTAAATTTAGATACAGATTCACATTTACATTTACATCAGCCTACAAACATCGGTTATTCTAGTGCTAACATTGCTGGTAATGGGTGGATTGAAGAGGCATGGGATGTTGAGGTATGGGTTGTAAATAATTACTCAAATGGAATTCCAAATGCTGCAGTGCATCTTGGTTTTGACCAATTAGAAAATTCAATATCGGAATCAACAAACAACATTGGTACTGTGACATTCTCTGATTTAAGAGGTAAGAAATACACAAGCGTTGGACAAAGCCCCTACACCACAGTTACCATCGATTGTTCTTATGATAGTGTATCTAATTCCACCAGTATCTCCTTGTCCGAAGACAGGATGGTCTGGTGTCAACTTCCTTTGTCAAATCAAGCACCTTTCATAATTTGGGACACTCCTTCAGATCAGAATGTTTACCCATCACAAGGAGATATTTTATTCAACGCTAGTGCTTCTTGGGACCTTGATGATGATGAATTAACCTTCGCGTGGACAAGCGACCTAGATGGTGATATTTTGGCATCATGCACCGGTCAAGGTAATCCATTCAATCCTAACAGAGGTTTTGCATTCTCTGTAAATTCGGATGGTGTATGGGGTTGTACTCTTTCAGACGGAGTCCATGACATTACTCTGGAAATATGTGACGACAAGGGTAACTGCGTTGATGAAACAAGAACGATTGAATTATCTAACCAAGACCCAATAATTGTCGTTAACACAGACCCTTCACTTTCCCCTTGGGGTGAGTTGAAAACTCCAATTACCAAACCCTTGGAGTTCTGGCTAAATGGTACTTATGACCCCGAAAATGATACTCTAGATTGTTCATGGTCGTGGCCTGGAAACAATGTACAACTAGGTGATTGTGTAAACGGAACTGGATACTTATCATTCGCAAATATGAGCGACATGACATTCGATCTCACTCTATCTGTGTCTGATGGAATAAACCCTGTAAAAGAATGGGTAGTTCCAGTTGAATTGTATAACGAAGTACCAGTTTCTTCTTTCGAAGTTAGCCGTGAAGGTAATTTATCTGAAGATGAGATTACTCTGTTAAGTACGACTGTAGACCCTGAAGGAGACGATGTCACCTACCTTTGGGAAAGTTCTCTAGATGGTATAATCTCGAATCAAAGTACTTGGCAAGGCCACCTCTCTAGGGGCGCCCATGTAATCACCTTGAGTGTTAATGACGGGAGGATGGAACACATCAACTCAACATCTCAGAACTCGACTATTCTTACAGTAGAAAATAGCCCTCCTAAAGCAGTTATAACATCGCCTCAAGCCGGCACTAGTCACGATTCTAGCCACTTATTCGAGTTCAATGCTTCTGGTTCAGGAGATTGGGATAGTGCTTGTAGCACATTCCCTAACAATATATCATGGCATTGTGCTGAAAGTGAACCAGCAACTGGTTCAGAATATCTGATTTATTCTTGGTATTCTGACATCGATGGTCTTCTTCAAGAGGATGGTTCTGATTGGTTAATTTTCGAAGGTCACTTGTCTAGTGGTACGCATACGATCAGCTTGATGATGGACGATGGGATTCATTCTCCTGTGACCAGCAACGTGATTGTTGAAGTCGCACCTTCTGCTCCGGTTCTTGTTATTACAAATCCTGATTTATCATATGGGTACAATTCTAGTGATTTGATCGAACTTGACATCCGTGAAAGCATGGATTATGACGGTGACAATTTCACATTCAGTTTGGAAAGCGATGTATCTGGTATTATCCTTACAGATGAAAGTCCATCAGAATTATACATTATTACTTTAGCTTCAGGTGAACACATTCTGACATTCACATTGGTTGACGAAACAGGTTTGTCTAGGGACGAGGTAGTCAATTTACTGGTGGTTGAATCCGACCCAGATGCCGTAATCTACGAGCCAGTTAACAACCAGTATTACGAACCGGGGGAATTGGTTATGTTTGACTCGAACGGGACAAGCGATGCTGATGATGACATTACTAGACGAGAATGGCGTTTGTACGAAGCAGGTGAAATATACCCGGTTGTACTGTCGAACGATGCTTTCTATTCTACCAAATTAGCACCAGGGGTGCATCACATTTCGCTTTTCATTGAGGACCGAAGGGGCGGAATTGATGAACAACATCTCAACATAACAGTTGCATCTAGCAGCCCAGACCTTTCTAATTTGACAGCCACTCCGAAAACCGCTACGGTTAATGAACTCACTAAGATTTCAGTTCGAGTCAAATTAGATGACCCGGATGGTACAACTCAATTGCTTAATGCAACAATTATCAAAGAACCTCAAATTTGGTACTTCAATCTGACAGATGATGACGGTGACGGCATTTGGACAGGAGATGTCGAAATACTACCGGAAGGCGATGGCAAAGCTCAGGTAAAAGTAACAGCATTCGATGATGAGAGCATAGACTACATCAGTATCAATATTGAATTTACAGAAAAAGAAAAGGATAACACTTCGCTGTATGTTGCAGGTGCTTCAATAGGAGGATTCATTCTTCTATCGTCGATTGTAGCTTTCGTAGTGATACGAAGAAGAAAGCGCCTTGCAGACATAGATCTCATAGATTCATGGGGGGTATTTGGCGGCGATTCCAAAGAATACTTAGAAGGGGATTTGGATGAAAGCCCAGTTGACAATTCAACTGAAAACGTTGAATAATCCCCATTTTTCGCTGCCCATACCTTAATTACCCTGTTATGATAAGTTTAATTCATGAGGAAAAGTTTCTCGAGATTGAATGCCGTTTTGTTGACCGTACTTTTGTGTGCATCTGTTTTGCCACAAGGAGTCGCTGCGGAGGATGCAACAACTGAACACTTCGCGTTTGGAATGGAATATGATTGGACCAACATGGATACTGATTTTGAGTCTATGACTGGCTTGCCGCTTGATGAAATTCTAGCAGATGTTATGCAGTCTGCAGATGATGCAGGAATCGAACTGCTTATCCTAGAAGAAATCACAGGTACTTCTTCAATGGTTGTCGACCAATATGAAGATGGAACAATGATGTTTGATGCTACAGATGGGTCTTCAGTTGAAGTAACAAAGCATGTTACAGAATTGACAGTTCGCCATGGCTCACTTACAGATATGGCAATTATCACCGAGTGGTCAGATGCTCGTGCAGGTTGGGATTTAACAATCTCAGCTGGTTCTGAAGGTGTTTTCAACGTCGATGCTTACTATGTAGAGTACCGTGATGTAGCCGGGCTAATCTATGGCCATGATATTGATATGTCTATGGCATCTGATACAACAATTTCCTTTGACCTCGAAGGTAGCCTAGAAGCAGAGGATGGCGACAAAGTCATGCCTCTAGACATCCACATGGAAATGGGTGTCGCTTACGGAGTAACTAACGCTGCAAGTTCAATAATTTACGCCGAGCCAAGTACGCTCCATCAAAGAATTTCTGACCTAGAAGGCGGAGAAAGCATTGAATGGAATATTGGAGAAGACGACTCTGGTGAAGTTTATTGGGAGAACTACGAAGATTGCGAATGGGATGGTCATGAATACCGATGCACTATCGATTACGATGACGATGGGAATGTTGACTGGTATGAGTACAGATCCTACTGTGAGTACTATTCTAGCAGTGACGAATTCTTCTGTACTTGGGATTTCGATCATGATGATGATTGGGAAAACGCAGTTGCTGAAGGTTGGACACACTACAATGACGGTACCAGCCCTATTGGTCACATAGTGATAGATGAAGTAGAATCCAACATAGGAACTTTCTCTACTTCTACAGGATTTAACTTTGAATTGACAGGTCTACCGGCAGAAGAAATGGGATTCCCTGAAGGTAAGTGGGATGTTTCTGCAAGTGATGATACTACTGACGCCGGTGGGTTCGATGAAGGCTATGGCTGCGAGATGGGTATGGAATTATTCGAGGGAACTCAGATGATTACTACCGATGGTGAACAAATTGAAGTTATGCAGGCACACACAAGTCCAGTTCCGTTCGGGATGACCTGCCATATTTACGATCTATTCTTACACGCATTCGCGGGAACTGAAGATGCTGCAACTCTTGAAGATATGATTGTAGACAGCACAGCAGAGATTGTAGAAAGCATGGACGGAAGTGGCGACGATTATGAGTCAAGCGACATGATGTCCATGGAAATGAATGTCGGTTCCCAAGAAGAAGTACAGCTCGAATTACAGGCATGGGATCTGGATTATAACAACAATTACGAAGTAAACATGGTACTGGTTGACTCAGATGGAATTACTCAAGACACAGGCTCCTACGTAATCTCAAACACTGATTATGATGATGAATGGACGGAGATGTCTACTAGTTCATGGGGTGAACACTGTGTTACTGCACAACTGAAAGATATCACAAATAACCAAATCGTCGATACTGTTGAAACATGTACTGAAGTTGCGCAAGATCCAGAACCTAGTGACTTAGTAATCGACATTATCGAGGGATTCTCTGATTCCACACTAGAAAATGTGCTCGAGAACTTTGGTGAAAATTTAGAATACAGACTTGAAGATTATGAAGCTGACTTCCCGTATGATGATGGAGAGATGTACATACTTTGGGATAACACCAACAATATGGTAGTTGGATTCCAAATGGTTGTCACATCTGATGATAGCAACCTGTGGTACACTTTAGTCGGTCCAGAATCTGATTCTTACGGCGATGCACCTTCTCCAGTTTCAATAACATACTTCTCTGGACAACAAGCTATCGCCCAAGAAGCAGATATTGCTGATGACTCCACTCTAGAAGATCTAGTAGATTTGTCTCAACACAACAATGAAATTATCGAAGAAGCGATTGAAGAATCACTACAAGATAACAGTCCAGAAGCAGGCGGCCCTGCGGATGGTTCTGGAGATGAAACTGCTGCTGATGATGGAAGTGGACTACTTCCTTTCGTCTCACCAGTTCTTACAATGACAATGATTGCAGTTGCTGGAATTGTTGCTAGCCTAAGATCTCGTAAAGAGTGAAGCAAGAATTGAAACCATTGATTGCCCCCCTTCCTCATATGAGGGAGGGGAGGCCATATGGCAAGTTGCTCCTTCATACGTTTCAGATAGTGATTTTGCTATCACTGGTTCAGGTAGTCAATACTCAAACTTGGTATACAGGGGTAGTGGATATTGAGTATTCAGAAGGCTTGCCCAAAGGCGCAGGAATGGAAGTTGAATTAGAAGTAGACCAACAGAGTGCCGACGGTAGTATTCACATTGATGGTTTCATCACTTTCATGCAATGGCAGAATGACCGCAATGACACCTCAATCCCATCGGATTCTACTGATGTGGAAGGTAACACAATTGAACTAACTCCTCTTTCTGAGGTTCAAGAAGATGTTCCCTTACTAACAAAGATTGCTCCTGCATTAGCGGTGTTGATGTTCTGCCTTACATTTTTCCAAGTAAAAAACCGAGCCTTAATCGGTATCACTCTCAATCTGTTAGTACTATGGATTGTTATCTCTTTGGTTGTAATTGCACCATTGGGCTACCTCGGGGGAATGGATTTCGGAACAGGCCAAGGCCAAGATGATAATCGAGAATCAACTGTACACCAGTCATTGACTGGTAATCCAGTGTTTGACATAATAAATGGTGAATTTGATTATGAGTTTGTCAATAAAGGGTATGATTTAGGATTAGTTGATGAATCGGAATTTGATGATGTTGTAGCCAATCCTCCAGGCGAGGATCATCGCTCTTACATTGAAATGGAGGGCGTAGCTGGAATTCATTATGGAGCATTTGTCGTGCAACTTTTCTGGGCTTGGGTAGTCTTGTTTTTGCTAGCGCCAATCACAATTGGCTTCATTAACAGGGTTGCAATCGATAAACCACTTCCATTTGACGAATATCCTGTGTATCTAATGCCTTCTGATGATTTTACTGGAACTACGGTTGTGAATCAAACCATTATTACAAAAATTTCAGACAGTGTTATTATGGGTGATATGGTAATCACTGGCCAGTTAGAAGATACTTCAGATAGTATTGATATGAGAGATGTGAAGACGAAAACGAATTAGAAAATGACACTGTGGTCACTTTTGTTCAGGAATGTCACCATTTAGAGAATCTGGGTTATCTTCTAGTGGACCCCATTCGGTTCGGGTTCGGTGTAGGCCGAATCGCTTAGCCCAAATGAATCTTAGATTCTTCCAACCATCTCCCCATGTGTGAATTTCTGCATCTCCTACTCTTGGTCGATAAGGAACTGACACTTCGATAGCCTTCTTCTTACCCAATACTTTGCGAGCCAAGATTTTCATCTCCTCAGATAATGGCATTCCGTCGTTAGTAGGTCTCATCTTTTCCTTCTCAAAGATTGATTTGCGGAATACCCACATGCCGGACTGGGAATCTTTGATTCCATATCCGAATGCCAATCTTGCGTTAAATGAAAGCATCCAGTTTCCAAATCCGTGGAGTCCAGACATCGAGCCTTCTTCAGCAAGAGTAAGTCTGTCACAGGTTATGAAATCTAAATCTTCATCAATAAGTCTCTTGACCAAATCCGGAACAACTTCTGCAGGATAGGTACAGTCAGCATCCATGGTGACAATAATATCGCCTTTGGCAACTGCGAAACCGGTTCTATATGCTCTCCCGTAACCTTTTCGTGGCTCTAGGTGAACTCTGATTCCCTTTTTTAATGCGATTTCTCTAGTCTTATCAGTAGAGCTACCATCAACAATCATGATCTCCAATTCATCACACCAATCTCGAGGGATTGAATCTACGGTTGGACCAAGAGCTTCCTCTTCATTACGAGTCGGAAGGATGATGGTGACAGAGACCGGCAACTTGTCCGCCATACCACCACGATTCAAGGATTTCATTTGAAGCCACCTATCCCTTGGATTATTTATCATATTACCAAGTGGGGTAATTGTTCGACATGCACATTGCGATAGTGTCAGGTGAATATCCACCCCGATGGGGGGGAATTGGTTCAGTGGTTTTCCACCTTGCTGGACACTTTGTTCAACTGGGGCATGAGGTAACAATAATCACTCGTTCACATTCAGAAAAAGTTCCATCTCAAGAAGGAGTAAATGTAGTTCCAGTTCGCTGGGCTCGACTGCCTATGGCTTTCACTCGTTCATATGGAAAAAGCGCGATTAAGGCTTTGAAAAAACTTCATGCTGACAAACCAATTGATGTCATAAACGCTCATCTACCACTGGTGTCTTGGAAGAGAAAAGAGTTCAGATGGTTGCAGAAAAATATCGCTCCTGTAGTTTCATGTCTACATGGTTCTTGGTTAGGGGAGAAAGAGGGAGTGAAAAGAGCAGCAGCAGCTAGGGAGTCTGCAACATGGAGGAATCCAAATGACCTTGCAATTCTTACTACTGCTGGATGGTATTCAAGATATGAAAGGGCTGGAATACTGGAATCTAGTATCTGCGTTTCTAATTCACAATCTACTCTGAAAGAATTCAAACAGTGGTATCGGCCTGACGGAAATTTCGATTGCGAAGTAATCCTTTGGGGTTGTGACCACAAGGTGTTCCGTCCCCCTAATACGGACGCTGAAGCAGAGCAATTAGAACATGAGCGTATTAGAACTCAATATGATTGTGGAGACGAAGAAGCCCTGTCTTACTCATCTGAGACTAAGACTCCTATGTTACTTGCAGTTGGAAGATTAGTAGCACGTAAGGGATACATGACTTTACTCAGAGCTATGCCCGAGATAATTGTTGAAAATCCTGGCGCTAAGTTGGTAATTGTTGGCCGCGGTCACATGAAATCAAGTTTGGAGAAAAATGCTAGGAAATTAGGAATTTCAGAATCGATCCATATTCAAAGCAGTCTATCATTCGATGAATTAGCACAACATTTCCGTTCGGCAGACCTTGTAGTCTATCCTTCATATTATGAAGGACAGGGACTCATACCTCTTGAATCGCTAGCGAGTGGAACTCCTGTAGCAACAGTAGACCAAGAACCATTGACAGAGATGGTTGATACTTCAGTTGGTGGTTTATTCAAAAGAGGTGATCCTTCTGATTTAGCACGATGTGTAAATGAGATGTTATCCAGTAATAAAACTGGAGAAAAAGCACTACTAGGTCGAGAGCGTGTACTCTCGAAATATACCTATGAACATAACGCATCAGATTACACTGCAGTGTTTGAGAGAGCCATCCAAAAAATGGGTTAATGCACGAAGGTCTGATAAGAAATTGGTTGGAGTGTAAATTATGACTGACAGCGGATTGGGTAATCGGTTGTCTGAAACCGATATCGATGATGCAGAATTGTTTGAAGAAGATGAATCTAGATTCCTTAATGGAATGATTGGAATTACCTTTGCAGTCTCTGTGACATTCCTTATCATAGCATCTAGTGTCGGTCAGATTCAAGCACCCGGATTTGCGGAAGCGAAAGCGAGTAAACCTCTCTCTCCTGGGGACTCTGTAGAACTTACCTTAGGCGAACCAATTTACATGCCTCGTCACGAAGAGTGTATCGATATGTCAAACGGCCAAGATGAAGATTATGCCGGATATGGGGTTGGTTACGAGCCTTCCTTGTCAATAGACTCCAAAGGGAATATGCAAATTACAGCGCACAAGGATTTACGTTGGGGCGGGGAAGGTACTCCACTTGGTCCCATTTTAGGTGGGCCAACCGATTCTTGGTACGCATGTGAAGATGGAGCAATGACCTCATGGGATTATTGGGCATCTTGGTTCTGGGTTTCAACAGATAATGGAACCACTGGGGACCATGCTGACCAGTTCGAGCCAACTCCTGGTAATTTGCTTAACTCTGCTGTTGGCTCAGTTACAGGAGGTGCATCTGAATGTCTTGGCGATGAAGGAGATATCGCAGTTGACAACGAAGATGTGGTATACTATCTTGATACCACACTTGAGGACAATTGGTGGCATAGATTTACAGAAGGAGGCGACTCATATGAAATGGGTAATGTTTGCCAAAGAATGAACACTATGGCTGCGGATGACAGACCTTGGGTTGCGGCTCAAGGAGATGGAATAATTCACTATCTTGGAAATTCGGGGGCGACACCTCCAGAATGTACAGGGGATAACGGACGGTACTGGTACTACCATTCCGAGGATGGCGGTAATACATTCACTCAATGCTTTGCTATGCCTGGTGGGTGGTCAACAATATCCTCTGAGAACAATGGTTCTTACGTTTATGTGGCTCAGGAAGATGCAGACTCCAATTCAGGCTCTGTACAAATTAGAATCAGTGATGATTACGGTCGTGGAACTGGACCGGGACCATCTGATGGCACATGGGATCCTCCTAAGGAGTTAGGACCTAGAAATGGAAACTGTCCAGAAGGATATCCTGTCGTCAACAATAACGAAGCAGGCACAGTAGTCGTTATTTGGGCAGATTGCCCTAACGGAGATTTAGGAGCATGGGACATGCTGATGGCTATTTCATATGATCATGGAGATACTTGGGAAGAAAGTTGGAGCGTAGCTCCGGATTGGGGTGAATCCGGAGGAATTACGATGTATCCTTTCGTGTCGATAAGCGAGAATAACATGGTCTCAATCTCATGGTATGGGCTTGAATACGGTGATGATGGATATACAGAGGGTGACGAGTGGTACCTACAAGCCGGTGCAATATACGAACCTCATTCTGGTGATGAATTCCAGTGGACTATAGCAGACCCGACTCCTTTACACATCGTCAATTCTTATGAAGAAGCAAATGGTGATGTGCATGCATTACACGATTTCTTTGAAACTGTTCATGGCCCAAATGCTGATTGGATTGGAATTGCATATCAGCAGAATATAGGGCTCCATCCATTTGAAGAAAACGAAGAACAGAGATACATAAAATTCGTGAGATTAGAGGTGGTTAGTTCTATTCCTGAGCCAATTGTTAGCACAGAGGGTGATGCAGCCCATGGACCAGTATGGATTGCTACCGATATCTGATTTGACGGCGCTGTCTTGAAAACCAAACCCTCACATGCATGCTCATGCGCGCGAGGCAGTGGGTGGTCCTATTCCTCGCAGCGTGCCTTTTAGCAATTATTCCGCCAGTGTCTGCAGATAATGACATCAGCAACGCAACTCCTCTGACAAATGGTGTCTCAACAAACGGCTATGTTTGCTATGATGATGGCTGTTCACCAAACGATCAAACCGACTGGTGGAAGATATATGCCTACAAAGGGGATATAGTGCAAGTTGGTTTTTCAGGTTCGATGAGTAATGCTGCGATTTGGTGCCCCGGTGATGGCTGGGAAGCCGACTTTTCAATTCACGACGCTGCCGGTTCACAGGTAGCCGGTCAGGGAATGAGCGATTCAGGTTCATCCACCACTTTGTCTACTACAATGTCTACTGCAGGGTGGGTACATGTCAAAGTCAAAGGGAAAGATAGTTGGTGTAACGACGGTGTCGATTACACATTAACTCCATCATTGAATCAAGACAACAGAGATAGCGATGAAGATGGTTTCATCGATAATGAAGATGACTGTGATCTCACACCTGGAACATCAACTAATGACAGGAAAGGATGCGTAGATACGGACTCAGATGGTTGGTCCGACCCTGATGAGGGCTGGGGGCCAAACAATGGGGCGGACGCATTTGCAACAGAACCTAGCCAATGGGTTGATTCTGATAATGATGGTTTTGGAGACAACATCAACGGTTTCGAACCCGATCACTGCCCTTATCGCCGTGGATATTCTTCTGCAGACAGATTCGGATGCCTTGATTCAGATGGCGACAGTTGGTCTGATGCAGATCCTGGTGGACTAGATGGAGTCGAGCCATGGTTTTCTCATCCTAATGGTACAGCAGATGCTTTCCCATTTATTGCAAGCCAATGGAACGACACTGATGAAGATGGGTTTGGCGATAATTGGGCTGATATTTCTTGGAATGAAACCAGAACGAATTGGTCAATTGGCATATGGTATGATAATGCAACAGAGCCTGATGCATGCCCGTTCGTAACAGGATATTCCATGGAAGACCGATTCGGTTGTCCAGATGCAGATTTCGATGGTTGGTCAGACCCTGATTTGAATTGGACTGCTGGTAATGGCGCAGACGCCTTCCCGCAAAACCCTACTCAGTGGGCAGATAGAGATAATGATGGCTGGGGTGATAACCAGACTGAAGGGGCTTTGCAAGTCGATGACTTCCCGGATAATCCTTCACAATGGATAGATTCTGATGATGATGGATGGGGCGACAATCAATCATACGGAGCAACTCAAGTTGACGACTTCCCATTAATTCCGAGTCAGTATCGCGACACTGATGGTGACGGATATGGCGATGAGATTACTGGATTCGAAGGGGATGTTTGTCCTTTGAGCACTGTCGAAGAAGTTGAAAGTGGATGGATAAGTTGGGCCGACCGTTTCGGATGTCTTGATATCGATATGGATGGTTATTCTAATCCTGATGACTGGTGGATTTCACATCCTGATGGTTTCGCTGATGCCTTCCCTACAGACGAAAGTCAGTGGCATGATACTGATGATGATGGTTATGGAGACAACCTCGAGTATTTCGATGGAGATACTTGGAGAGAAGCTTGGAGAGGAGACGGCTGTATTGCTACTGAAGGAAATTCAGCAATGGATAGATGGGGTTGCCCAGATACAGATGGCGATGGTTGGTCTAACCCTACTACTCATTGGTTAGCAAGTCCAGGTGGACTTGCAGATGCTTGGCCTTCAGACGAAACTCAATGGCACGACAGTGACGGTGATGGTCGCGGAGATAACCCACGCGGAACTACCGCAGATGTTTGTCCAAATGTTCCAGGGACCTCTCTTGGTCCAACAAAAGGTGGTGACCGTTGGGGTTGCCACGATACAGATGGTGATGGATGGTCTGACCAAGGAGATCAATTCGTACACGAACCATCACAGTGGCGTGATGAAGACGGCGATGGATTCGGAGATAATTCAGATGGCCATGAAGGAGACGCATGTCCAAATGAACGTGGCCAATCATTCTTCGACAGATTAGGATGTCGAGATTCTGATGGCGACGGATGGTCAGATCCTTCTCAGAATTGGCTAGCCTCACCGTGGGGTGAAGCAGATGCTTTCCCAACCGATAGGCTACAGTGGCAAGATACCGATGAAGACGGCTTTGGCGATGTAGGAATGGGTTCGAGAAGAGACGATTGTCCTGATGTTCCAGGCACTTCAACCAGAGACATTCAAGGGTGTCCAGATGAAGATGGTGATGGCTGGTCTGATGAATACGGCGGTTGGAATTCCGCAGTATCAGTAATGGGTGAAGAGCCAGCATCAAGTTGGCTATCTTACATGATTCTCGGAGCAGTAATGCTAATTTCATCAGGATTAGCAATGTTAGTTCGCTCAACTCGTTCAGTATCCTCCTTGGAAAAGGGTATTCAGTCTAATGAAGGAGGTGAACAAAATGCGTGAGTGGTTTTTGATTGCTCTAATGTTCTCACTTTGCTTCACGGGACAAGTAGTTGCTGAAGAGGAAGAATCTGATCCATTTGTCGCAGCTGGGTTGAATTTGGTTGCGCTTCGAAATGATAGTCTAGATAGTAACCAAGATGGAATGATGGATGCGATTAGAGTAGTAGTAGTACTGAATTCAACCCAGCAATGGATTGATTTGACTCTCACATTAATCGGAGAGCATTCCGGATTTACTGTACAAGAAGAGGTTTTGATGGCATTTGAAGATCAAGAAAATGCTTCTTTGACATACGATTCATGGGCTGTAGGCGAGCATCGATTAGTCCTCGAAATAAGTGATGCAGATGGTAGACTTCTCAAGTCGATAAACATTGGAGTCTTTGACTTAAGTCCTGCTTTAGCAGTACCTTCAGCAGACCTAGTATTGTCCGGCTCAGAAATAATGCAAACTGGTGACACATGTGAAATAACTAGGAACTTCATTGATGAAACCGGACCTAGGTGGAATTTTGTCGGCACTCGATCTATTGTCGGCACTCCATTCAAAGTCTTAGATGATGATACTGTATTGGATTGTAGTAACTGGCCTGCAGGAACATATGTTGTAAGCGAGACTTACCAGAATGGCCTTGGACAGACAACATCAGATACTCTTGAACTAGTTATTGTCAACAAACCTCCTCCGCATTTTACAATTGAAATCGATGGTGACGAACAACTAGCTGGAACTCCTTGTACTGTTTCTCACTTACAGGCAACAGGCGAAGACCATTTCGGATATACCAAAGATTGGACAATTACTCCTTCAATTGGAGTGGTTGCTAACTCTAGCACATTAGACTGCTCGAAATGGGGTTCAGGAGTTTACAAGATTCTGTTAACTGTTACCAATGATGAGGAAATAAGTACCACTGGTGGAACTATGCTAATCAGAACGCCATCTCCTGATTCAGAAGTTGAAGATGATGACGCTCCGGTACTATCCCGTGGCGAGGAAACAGAAACTTCATCTGTTGGGATTTATGGAATTATAGTACTATCATTAGTCTTGGGAATTGCAGTATTCGTACTGATGATGAAGGGCCCAGAGGATGATGAAATGGGAAGAAGTATGCTCAATGAGATCGGTGAGCCTGATTCTGAAGGTCTACCTACTCACGTCGATGAAAACGGCATGCTTTGGCGCCGTCATGGTGATGGTGAAGTCGACTGGTGGGATCGTGCCTCTTTGATGTGGAAGAGGTGGGGAGTTGCTGCGCGACATTGCGTTTTGGACAATGATAATCAGCGGCACTGGTCTACTGCTGATGTTAATTAAAGCAATTTGGAAAAGGTATGTTCACCTCCAATCTCAAATTCCAGGTTTAGAAAAAAACTGGGTTGCAGATAATGCTCACCACGGCATAGCATCCTACAAAGGCTCGAAAGTTTCCCTGAAAAATGTTAGAGATTTCACATGGAGTGGTAAAAGGGACCACGACTCAAAGTGGATAGACACTAGTGTTGACACCGATGAGATCACAGATGTCTGGTATGTAATCGACCATTTCCACAAAATAAAGGCGCTTGCCCATACAATGTTAACATTCGAATTTAGTGATGGTCAATTCATCACCTTCTCTTTCGAAACCCGTAGAGAAGTTGGGGAGAAATATGACCCATGGCAAGGTATGTGGCGTGCATTTGAGTTGTACCTACTTGTAGCTACAGAAAGAGACGCACTGCACTTGAGAACTAACGGCAGAAAGCACAAGGTCCACCTCTACAGAGTTCAGACTCCTCCTGGCAAAGACAAGGCATTATTCAACGCTTTATGTGACCGACTAAATTCTCTTGGAGAGAAACCCGAGTGGTACCACACATTTGGTAAGACCTGTACAACCTCGATTGTTGACCAAGTCAATCTAATCACTCCGGGCAGGATTCCAAATATGTGGAGGACTTTATTCCCTGGCCATTCAGCCAAAGCAGCATGGAAGCTCAAGTTGATTGAGGATTGGGGTGGATACGAATCTACAGTTGAAGCCTCAAGAGTTGATGAAAGAGCAAGAACTTGGGATGGTAAAGAAGAGTATTCACGGTTTATCAGGGCGCATTTGCCTCCCAAATGAAGAGTAGATCTCCCCCTTCATGTGAGATATTTACGACCTCTTCTGTTACTCTATTTCCAACACCCCTTGTTCCCGTTGATATATCCTCATTTTCAAGAATAAATTCTACTCCGTTACAGGTGACATTATTGACATTTCCAAACGGCATTAAAGAACAAATTGTTCCAATCGCTAAATCAATTTGTAAACCATCAGGATGGACTCGACACGCTCTCCATCCATCAAAATATAGAATTGCATCAGAGTTACTTTCGAATAAAGATGTGTACGCTGCGATTTGATGATCTAACCTTCCTCCAGCAACTCCAACAATCGCATCAACATCATACATTTTTAGGGCTTTAGCAAGGTCAGAATAGTTCTGGTTTGTGGCAGGCTCGTGATGTTCAGGATTAGAGATTGAGTCCATGTCTCCAACAACCACATCCCATGTGTCAAATCGGTCTGCAGCTCCATCCAATGCAATCTTGAAAGTTGAAGTCTCAATCATAGTTTCAACTAATCCCGAGTCGCTCCATTCGCCATTCGCAACGACCAGCACCATGTCCGCCATATTGGGGCCATGAGATTCACCGATTCAAGCGGTTCGATTGGATTGTATTTACCGGCCCCCTATAGGGGGCCGTAATCATTTGTTGGGAATAGTAATGTAGGGCGGGGGGCGTGATGGGGGATATGTCATGGCGAAGCAAGGGTCTTCCACTAGCAATTTCCGCCATTTTCATCATCCAAATTATATCTCCACTATTCGTTTTCCCTGTAGGTGAATCATTGGATGATGAATCAGAAAAATCTAACTCAGTAGGCTTTTCTAGTGGCTCTGGTCATGACCTTGAAGGCGACTTGATTTCCGTAGATGGTAAAAATTGGGTAGTTCGTGGTGAATCGGTTTTAGATTATTGGAACGCCTCTTCATATGGTGATATGTCAAGCAAACCGATGGATTTGATAGTAACCGATGTTGGCATTGGTTATGCTTGTTCTCTAAATTCATCCGATGTTAACCTCCATACAATACACCTGGATGGTACAATGGATACTCTACTTGTAGAGGCATTAAGCAATGGTTTGAATGCTGATGAATGTGCAGTTGCTATAGGTGCCAACAATCGAATTCAGGTGGTTTACAATATCGGAGATGATTTGCGCCTAGCACGATTAGCCGAAGAAAACTCAGTTTACCTTGAAAGGACTTGGCACTTACGTACAATCGCTGAAGATGTATTCAACAGCGGTCTTAAGATTTCATTCGACTCGGAATTCAAGAGTCACATAATGTTCCAAGATCTAGACCAGGCATTACATCACCTTTGGTTCAATAAAGCATTTTGGAATCACACCATTCTGGATGTTGGTCCAGTCGGTGATGATATCGAAGTGGCGATTGATTCAGACGATATGATTCACGTGGTTTACACTAATTCCGCTGAAGGAGAAGTCCGCTTAATCAAATTCAATGATACCATGGAGGTTAGACAAATACTGGCAAGAGGAAGCACAGTTTCATCAGCCATAGGTATGGATTTAGACATCAACGATATTGAACAGATAACCTACTCAAAATCAGATGGGTTAGGAAATAACACACTCTCTTTGCTACGAAGTCTTGCAGGAAAAGACACAGGTAGGATAGACCCTGACTCCAATTGGGTCATCAACTATGATGATGATTCAGTAGAAGGTGAACTCCTTGCTGGAGATCTGAATGGTGATGGCAAGGACGATATCGTGTACACCGACCCTGATGGTAATGGAACAATCTCAATTCATTACGGCTCACCAGACGGACCTGGAGCATTAGCTGACAGAATCCTTGTAGGCTCGTACAGTGATTCCATGCTTGGGTTTGGAATCGCAATTGGAGATTTCAACTGTGATGGTTTTGACGACATTGCTTCCAGTGAGCCAGGTCTTGGTGTGAACAATTCTGGGCATATTTCGATAAGATTAGGTTCTGCTTCAGGAATCTCGACCTCTACTTGGTGGGAAATGAATGGAAGCGATGATGATAACCTTGGATGGTCATTGACATCTCTTGGTGATGTGGAATCTGATGGATGTACAGATTTAGCCGTAGTTGCTGACAAAATGATTCTAGAAAATACATTGACTCCAACTCTTTCAGAAAACGGCTTGGTAATGGTACTCAAAGGAAATAACACATCGATGGTTCACCATGCTAACATTACTCAAACAGGTTCGGGTACAATGTTTGGTCGCCAAGTTATCGGTAATGGAGACATAAATGGTGATGGATTCATGGACATGGCCGTTTCTAACACTGGGACAATCGATAGTCCGACCGGTTATTCTTCTGTAGAGTTCTACATGGGTAATGCTAGTGGAATTAATCCAACAGCAGCAATTGTTCATGCCCCTTTAACGCAAGGGAAATTGTACGGTGTTGAAATGTCATTCATAGGTGATGTAGACGGAGACGGCTTTGATGATATACTAGTCAGTGAATTGTTCGCTGATGGATTATATCACGAAGGTAAAGTCCACATGTGGGCTGGTTCTAGTACCGGGCCTGTTTCCGGGCCCGGCACTTGGACAGACAAGGGTAATTTCGCGAACGCCCTTCTAGGACAAACAATATCTCCTGCTGGCGACATTAACGAAGATGGTTATTCCGATTTCCTAGTTATGGCTCCATCATCATCTAAGGCCGGTAAAGTACACCTTTACTTGGGTTCACAAAACGGTCCTAGAACCGAGACTCAAATATTTGCTCAAGGTTCTGCAGGACAGAATGTAGGATTGAATCTTCTCACTGGAATAGATGTAAATGGAGATGGGATGGGTGAGTTGATTTATTCATCTAGAGACTTAAATCGAGGAGAAAGTTTTGGCCCAGTTTTGACAATAATGTCCGAAAGGGATTGGGAGTACATCGACTTTGATTTTGACCAACCAGTAGTAGGAATCGAGATGCACACTCCATTGAGAGGCACACCTCTGATAATGGCTATGCTGGATGATTCTAGTTTGCTATTGATGGAGAATACTCTAGATGGAACTCCATCAGGACGTTGGCTAACTCGTGAATTAACCAATGCTCATCAAGCGAATATCGGGATTTCAAATGCGGGCAAACCTACAATTCTATTCCATTCTTCGAGTGAAATAATGTCTCTCTCACTAACCGGTAATACAGCAATAGAGTTTGCTTTAGGTTCTGGTAACGGGCTAGGTGAGCAAATGGCCTCTACAGTCGACTCAAATGGTCATCAGAGATTAGGTCACTTCTCATCAGGCTTCTCATCAATCTTTTACACTGAAGAATCTTCTACTGGATTCACTACAACTACAGTCAAGAGTTCAATCGACTTAGCTTATCCGATCGGTATACATCTCGATTCTGAAGATCGAACTCACATGGTATTTGTTGACGATGACGACTACATGGTGCGAATGGCAACCTTAGATGGTACATGGAATGAGACTTCAATTCTCAACACAACAATTGGAGAAGATTTTGAATCGATAATGTCTGATGACGATGTTCTGATGTTCGTTCAAGTTGCAGTTTCAAATAGTTCAACAATGTTACAGTTAGTAGAATATGATAACGGTACTTCCAATGCTACAGACATAATTGGCGCAAATACAACCTCGCAATTCGAAATTGAACTGTTAGATGATAAAATTGTAATTTCTCTGATAGATTCAGACCACCTAATCGTCTTAGAACGTTCAATCAGTGGTGGGAATTGGACTGTAGTGAGTGATACTTGGCTATTGGGAGTTACTGAAGGACACAGTTTGGCTATGTCAGGACAGGTCATTCTATTCGATGCCAATAATACAGTTCAAGGTT
Organism: Methanobacteriota archaeon; assembly: GCA_009936765.1. Taxonomy (GTDB): domain Archaea; phylum Thermoplasmatota; class Poseidoniia; order Poseidoniales; family Poseidoniaceae; genus MGIIa-K1. The sequence goes on along the minus strand of JAACDL010000190.1, from coordinate 1,900 downwards.
TACTAATTGAAGACGGTGCGGGCTCTTGGAATTATACGGCTGTTGACATTCCAGATACTAATTCAAGTGTTGAACTATTAGTCGATTCAGGAAGATGGCATGCTACCAGTACAAACGAGGATAATCATCTAGTGTGGACCACTGGATTGGTTGAATCTAGTAATCTCCCTGTAATCTCAACTTCATTCCCTGCTATTGCCACAGAAAATCCTGTACCTCTAGATGTGCAAGAAGATGGAATGATTATGTTTGCTTATTCACAATCATCGAATGGTCATTTCTATGCAATGAGATTAATGCAGGACACAGACAGAGATTTGATTCCGGATTCTCATGATAACAAGCCACAAGTCGGCAACCAATGGGAGGACTCAGATTCAGATGGATATGGTGACAACCCTCTAGGTCCAGCACCCGATGCTTGCCCTTCGGAAAATGGCGAATCTTACATCGACAAGTTTGGATGTGATGATTATGATGAAGATGGTTGGTCTGATGTTGCTGATGATTGCGTTAACGACGATGGAATGTCTTGGTGGGCAATGGTTGGATGTGATGATTTAGACCAGGATGGCTGGGCAGATAACTCAGCCACTTTCGTAAATGGCGACAGATTCCCTACTAATTGGAAACAAGCTTTGGATTCCGATGGAGATAGAATCGGCGACAACCATGGCCCAGATTGCTGCAATGTCACAGTTCTTGGAATTGTAGAACAAAGTATGGCTGACCTATTCCCTTACAACCCCAAGCAATGGAAAGACGATGACAATGATGGATATGGCGATAACGATTCCGACCAAGAGTCCGGCGATAAGTGCTGGTGGGTTCAAGGGTACTCATACAGAGATCGTCTAGGCTGTGTAGACACAGATGGCGATGGCGCATCTGACCCATCTGATTTCGGAACTTCCAGAGAATGGACTGAAGAAGATGGCGCAGATTGGTGGCCTAATGATGGTACTCAATGGGCCGATTCAGATGGCGATGGATATGGTGACAACTCATCAGATGGTGCAACTCTACCTGATAAATTCCCTTCAAATGAATGGGCTGCCAATGATACAGACGGGGACTCATACCCAAATAATTGGACATCATATGCATACATGGATGACGATGGAGATAATGTTCCAAACAGGAACGATTGGTGTGAAAACACCGTAGGTACTTCAGATGATGATGGCTGTAGTTCGGACCAGAAAGATCCATCGAATGAATCATATAATTACAGAAATCCTAGTATTGCCATTAATCTTGAACTGGATAATTGTCCAAGCGTTGCTGGTAATTCTACTACATCAGTAGACACTCAAGGCGCTGTTGTAGACTATTATGGCTGCACTGATACTGACGGAGACGGCAGAGAAGATTCAGCAGACGCTTTCCCCGATGATAGTACTCAAGTGGCAGATTCTGATGGAGATGGTTGGGGAGACAACCAAAATGGGAACGAACCTGACAAATGCCCTTACGATTATGGAGTAATCAATGGAACAATTGGTGTTGGTTGCCCGATTGTTGGAGATGAAGTAGATTCAGACAATGACGGAATTTCTGATGAATTAGATGACTGCAACAATACCGCGGAAGGCCAGGATGTTGACAGTGTTGGTTGTTCTGAATACCAGAAAGACGACGATCAAGATTTCGTATCAAATGCTGAAGATATGTGCCCAAGTACTCCAGTTGGCGAAACAGTTGATGGCATTGGGTGTTCCGATAGTCAGAAGGAAGTAGATTCAGATGATGATGGAATATTTGATCCATACGATTCATGTCCAGATTCAAACCCAGAATTGACTATCGATGAAAATGGCTGTAACTTAGCTCAGAAGGATACTGACGATGATGGGGTCAACGATTTGATGGATGAATGCCCTGGAACAGAGATTGGAAT